>CAYSHJ010000906.1:0-3682 GCA_964430385.1 uncultured Planctomycetaceae bacterium | reverse complement strand
GGATCGCTGGCGGCTTCCTGAAAAACTTTGGCGGCATCGACAAACTGTCGGACCTGGAGGAACAGCTTGCCAAGCTCTTCCAAGATACTGGCAGCTCGATCGCGTCGCTGCTTGAGAGCGTACCGATAGAACCGTTCGGCCGGCTCGACCTGCTTCACCTGCGCGGCGACTTTGGCGAGCAACAGACTGCTGGCGAAATCCAGCTTCGGTGATTCGCCCTCCGTCTGCTGACGCCCCACGTCGAGCAAACCGGCGACGAGCTTTTCGTCCGCACTGATGGCTTGCAGTTCCTTTTCGAGTTCGTCGGCGACCTTCTCCAATTCCGACTCGCGCGAGAACGCCAGCGCGAGGTTTTGCAGCAGTTCGACGGGACGACCTTGTCGCCGGTACAACGCGGCCAAGCCAACGTAGCCTTCGACGGACTTCTCGCGGTCCAGCGTTTTCTTGTAGAGCTTCTCGGCGTCGTCGAGTCGGTTGGCTGCGACGTACTGCTGGGCGAGGAAGAATTGCAGCGTGAGATTGTGCGGATCTTTTACGGCCATATTCTCCAGGCGTGGAATGAGGCCGTTGGATTTGTCCTGTGCCTTAAGGATCTCGGCCAGCAGTTGGTAGGCGCCTTTGCCCTTGGATTGCAACTGCGCGTCGAAGTACGTCTGCAAGTGGTCGAGCGCTTTGTCGGCGTTGTCGGTCATCAAATAGGCCTGCGCGAGGCTGAAGCTGATGATGCCCGGTTTCGTCTTGTTGGCTTTGGCGGCGTGTTCGAGGGCCACGATCGCTCGGTCGGGACGCTTGGCTTCCAGAAAAACTTGGCCGATTGTCTCGAATCGCGTCTGCTGACGCTTCTCCAATTCCGACCGCATCTGAAAATCGAGGTGATACTTTTCGGGATCGATCTTGGCGTCGAGGACGACCTCGAACGCGTCGGCGGCTTTGTCGATTTGACTGGTCATCAGGTACAGAAATCCCAAGTCGCGCATCACGGCCACGAACTGACTGGAGTTTCGCTCGAGCTTGTTCGATCGCGACGCTTGCTCGAGTAGCTTGATGGCTTCCGGAACTTTTTCCTTCGTCGCCAAGTGGATGCCGACTCGTTGCAGCAACAAATGGTCATCCGGCGAAAGCTCCACCGCCCTCAAGGCGTACTTGATGGCCGTGTCGGCCTCGTTGAGCCCGAACGCCAGCGGGATCAGCGCGCGATAAACTTCGACCGCGTTCGGGTCGAGTTCAACCGCCTTTTCGTAGGCATCGAGCGCCGCCTTGAATTCCTCGCGCGACTCCAGAAATCGTCCCTTCATGAACCAAGCGACGGCGTCGAGCCGACGTTGTTCGACGTCGGTGCGAGCACGGATCGGCTTCAGCGGTTCCGGCCACTCGATGATGTCGACACGAAAATCACCGCGTCCGAAGATTCGCGGCGCTGTGTCGTTCGGCAACGTCCGTTCTTGAGCGACACGTCGCGCGGCCTGTGCGGTGGCGGTGACGCCAGCGAACGCGCACAGAGACAACGCAACGAACACCCACGAGTTCCCCACGGTGCGGAGGATTCGAAGTCGTGGCAACGTCATGACCAAGTCTTTCTGGAGCAGGCGGCCAAACAGAGAGTCCTGTGGGAGTTCACGCGAGCGCGTGTCGCCGCAAGGCATGCTGACAGCGAACGCCAACTCGCGGGCGGATTCTAGCGAGCCGCCTCACAGGCCACCAAGCCGGTTTGCTGGACGACACTGTTTTCGAGTTCCGCCCGCGAACGACGCGACACTCACTTGGCGGTGTTAGTGCGGATTCTTTTTCTTGGCGGGACCGGCTTTGCTGGCGCTCTTCACGGCCACCTTCTTCTTCGCGCCGTGTTTGTGTTCGCTCGACTTGGACAACGCTTTGCTCGCGGCGGCTTGGGGGGGTTTGCGTTTGGCCTTGGATTCGACTCTGGCGGCCTTGTCGGCGTGGATGACGAGTTCATCCGCGCGCTCGAGCAGGTTGTCGAGATCGTGCCCATCCGGCGGCGTCTTGTGTTTCGTCGGATTGAAGTGCGCCTGCAAACGCGGGTCGGTGGCGAAGTCTCGCAGGTACTGGCAAAAGACTGACGTGTCGGACTTCAAGATAGCGGCTTTCAAACCGTCAGCCGCTTCCGTGATCGATGCTCCGGGAATCGCCAAGCCCAACCAGACACAAGCGTCGCGCAGGCGGTCGTCGAGGGGGATCATGTGCGTGCCCAGCGCGGTTTGCAGCGTGTGCAACTGAATGAACGGCGTGAGGAACCGAATCTTCTGCAACTGCTTCTCGGCCAAGTCGATCGTTTTCTTCTTGAGCGACTCGAAATCGAAATCGAAGTTGATCTCGAAGACGTATTGCAGGATTGCGCGGACGCGCGCGGCGCGAGCTTCAGGGTCGGACATGTCTTCAAAGACCGGCGTCAATTCAAAAAACGTGCTGACGCGGATTTCGTTGAAGTCGTGAAACGTGGAATGCAACCGTTCGTACGCGGCGTCCGCTTGCGCATGCGTCGCGTTCTCCAGACACACGGCGTAGAGAACCGACTCCAGCACCGGCCGGTCTTTCTTGCCACCGTGGGGCTTGTAGTGCTTCTTGAGCAGTGTGATGAGTTTCTTGCAGAGAGCCTGCAGGTCGGACGCTTTGGTCTTCTTGACGACGGCCATGAGCAACGTACCTGATTGAAGACAGCGGTGACGGACGACAACCGACCCGGATTAGTCGCGGGTGACGATGTTGGAAAATCGATAGCGGAAACTGCAAATTGCAAATTGCAAACTGCAAACTGCACAGGGGGAATTAGCTGTCATCGGACATCTCCTTGCCTTCCTCAGCGGCTTCCTCAGCGGCTGGATCACCATCCTCGCGAGCCGCCGTGAGGGCGGCGGCTTCGGCTTCGTGCAAGCCCGCGGAAGTGGCTTGCAGGGTTTCCAGCCAATTTGGTTCCAGAATGAACTTGAGCACGGGAGTGTTTCGCGTTTGCAGCCGGTCGGCGATCTTGGCCTGCAAGAAACCTCGCGCCGATTCGAGACCGTGCAGGGTGAGCGACTGGATTTTCACATCGCCTCGGACGCCGACGTGGACTTTCGCGCTGCGCAAGTCACCGCTGGTCTCGACGTCCAGAATCGTGACATTCTTGACGCGAGGATCTTTGAGCTCGAACAGAATCGTGGAGCTGAGCGATTCCAAAACAGCGCGGTTGACTTTGGCAATCCGGCGTGACGTCATCAATCCGTATCCCAGCATAGAGTCCAACAAGACGTGCTTTCGACTGTTCCATCACCCGTCCCGTCAATCAAGCGTCCGCTTCACTTCCTCGATGCGATAGGCCTCCAGCAAGTCGCCCTCTTTCATGTCGTTGAAGTTTTCGAGCCGGATGCCACACTCCATGCCCTCGCGGACTTCGCGAACATCGTCCTTCACACGCTTGAGCGAGGCGATGGCATATTCGTTGACCAATTTCTGGTCGCGAAAGACTCGCATGCGGTTGTTCCGTTCGATCGTGCCGTTGAGCACGCGACAGCCGGCGATCGTGCCCACGCGGCTGATGTTGAACGTCTGCAACACGACGGCCCGGCCGGTCGAGACTTGTTTCTTCTCCGGCGTGAGCAGTCCTTCGAGCGAGCGTTTGATGTCGTCCATGACCTCGTAAATGATCGCGTACCGCCGAATCTCGATCCCTTCCTGATCGGCCAAG
>CAYSHJ010000905.1:0-11570 GCA_964430385.1 uncultured Planctomycetaceae bacterium | reverse complement strand
GATTGAACGTCAGCTCGCGCCGCCGGTGATCCCGCCGGTGCTGACGATGCTGACGTGTGTCTTCCTGCACGGCGGCTGGATGCACTTTTTGGGCAACATGTGGTTCCTGTGGATTTTCGGCGACAACGTCGAAGACCGTTTCGGGCATGTCGGTTACCTGCTCTTCTATCTGGGCTGCGGAGTGGCCGCGAGCGTCACGCACTTCGCCTCCATGTCCGATTCGACGATGCCCACGATCGGTGCCAGCGGAGCCATCGCGGGCGTGATGGGAGCGTACTTGTTGCTATACCCGCGCGCGACGGTGTTGTCACTCGTGCCGATTCTCTACTTCATCCGCGTCATGGTGCTGCCGGCGCCGATTTTCCTGGGCATCTGGTTTCTGATGCAGCTTCTGCAAGGCATGTCCGCCCACGCGAGCGGCGTGGCGTGGTGGGCGCACATCGGCGGCTTCGTCATGGGAGCCGCCATCGCCGCGCTGCTCGGCCACACGCACACGCTCCGCCCGCCCGTCGGCGAACGATTGCCGAACACGGACCACATCACGATGTATCGTTATCGACGCTGAGCCGAAAGGCGGCTCTCGGTGATAGTGAGTGGCATGTACGGAGTCATTGAAAGCATCGAAGGGCGTGCTGGATCTGCCGGAACCACACCGCCTCTTGCTTCAGCCGACAGCGAACTTCTGGATCCGGGTGTTCATCGTATCCGCAACGTACAGGCAGTCGCGACTGTCCAACACGATCCCATTCAGCCGCGACCTTGTCGCCAATCAAATGTATCAACGGATCTCATGTCGCCGTGCGTGTCGAAATGATTCTCATGCCCTGGGGAAGCCAGTCAGGTTGTACTGCGAGCCGCCATCGTGAAACGTCTGTTCGTGATGCATTGAGTGGATGATCGCGTAGTGGTGGGTCTGCCGAGCCAACAGCGGCAGCAGTTCACAGATTTGAGTCCCCCGGCACGCTGGTGGGAATCGGCCGGAACTCGCCGCGCGGAGCCTCGGGCGCGTCGGGTTTCATGTCGAACGTCTCTTGCTGAGCCAGTCTGCCGGTCATGTAGAGCTGGATGCACGCCTTGGCGCTCGGTTCGACCGCGGACGCAGCTTGAACCTGCTGCCGGTTCCGCAGCCAGTTGGGCAGCGTCACTCCGAACGCGGAAAGCCCGCCCATCAGCAAGAACACGCGGCGTCGCATCGTTCGAGCAGCGGCAACCATCGGCATGATCAGTGACTCCTCGAAACCCAGGTGAGCTGGTCAAGGATCAACTCCGTACGCAAACGATTCTGCGGCTGCCCAAGAAAGATGTCAACCAAACCTAACACTGCTAGAATCCCGACCCTCGGTTTCGCATCGACAGGAGTTGAACCATGCTGCGAGTGCTCGGTCATCCTCGGCGGCTTTGTGATGGGGTCACTCGGCGTGAGGCGTTGACGGTCGGCGCGTTGACAGCGCTGGGGGGCGGCTTCCCACTGCCGCACTTGCTGGCGGCTGAGGTGCGGCGCACGGTGAATGCTCGGCCGGGGAAGGCGAAGAGTGTCATTCATCTGTATTTGCATGGCGGCGCGCCGACGCAGGACATGTTCGACCTGAAGCCCGCCGCTCCCGCTGAGATTCGAGGCGAGTTCCAGCCGATCAACACAAACGTCCCCGGCATTCAAATCTGCGAGCACTTGCCGCGCATGGCTCAATGGATGCACCGCTGCGCCATCGTTCGCACGGTCAATCACCAGGCCGGATGCCACAACACGCTGCCGAGCTTCACCGGCGACGAGCAACCGGTCGATATCAACAATCCGAACCCGAAGGACTCGTTCCCCCCAGCGATGGGTGCGGTCTGCGAATTCGTCAAACCGTCGCACATCGACCTGCCGCACTATGTCGTGTTGCCGAATTATCTCGGCTGGGGTGGCCTGCTGCATCGGCCGGGACCGCAGGCCGGGTTTCTGGGCAAGCGGTACGACCCGCTGTGCAGCGTCTGCACTCCGGTGACCGATCCGCATCCCCCCGAAGGCCGCAAGCCGATGTGGCTCGGCATGCCGACTCTGGCCGACGCTGCGTTGAACGCGGACAGCACGTTCGACCGACTGAATTCGCGGCGCAGTCTGTTGCAGCAGTTTGACGATCACGTCGGACTCGTAGCGGATTCTCTTGCAGCGGATTCTGTCGTGCAGTACGGCCGTGTTCAGCAGCGAGCTTTCCGCCTGATGACCGCGTCGACAATCAAGGCCGCGTTCCAACTCGACACCGAAGACCCGCGACTCGTCGACCGCTATGGCCGGAACTTGGTTGGGGCGAGCGTACTGATCGCGCGGCGGCTGGTCGAAGCGGGCGTGCGATTCATCGATGTCTATTGGGACTTCTACGAAAATCGCATCCGCACCAGCTTCGATCCGTACTGGGACACGCACGACAACAACTTCATCAGGCTCAAGCAGTGCAACCTGCCGAACCTGGACCAGACGTTTGATGCCCTGCTGACCGACTTGGACCAACGCGGACTGCTCGACGAGACGCTGGTCGTCCTTTCGTCCGATTTCGGCCGCACGCCGCGAGTGAACGCCACCGCGGGTCGCGACCACTGGACCAATTGTTACTCCGTGCTGTTGGCGGGAGCCGGCATTAAAGGCGGTACGCTCTGCGGAGCCAGCGACGCTCTCGCGGCGTACGTCGCCGATCGTCCCACTCGTCCGGCCGACATCTGCGCGACGATCTATCGCTGCCTCGGCATCGACCCGGAGTTGCTGATCCACGACCGCTCCGGCCGCCCGATCCCGATCGCTCACGGCGGCGAGCCGATCGGCGAAATTCTTGTTTGATTCGCGATTCCGCCTTCGTGAGCGATGAGACTCCTTGCTCGCGGGTGAGCCACCCCGCGACCGGGACGGAGAATCCCGGATCAGCGGGTTCCGCCCGGCTTCACCGGGCGAGGCGATGGAACTTCCCCGCACGCATCCAGTGCGAGGACGGCGTAGGCGGTCCCGGCGTTCGAGATGCGGTGCTGCGTGTGCCACGCTTGAGACGGAGTGAACCATCGACCGCTCTCACGTTGATTCGCTTTCAGCCACGCCAAGCCGCGTTGCAAACGGGGATCGTTTGCCGGCAGGCCTGCCTGTCGAGCCACGAAGATGACGAAGCCGGTGGCGTAGCCGTCACTCGCCAGGGAACTCTGGTAGACGCGATCACGCCCGACATAAGCGAGGAATCCGGTGCCGTACCCCTTCTCGGTCTTGGCTTGGATCGCTTGCACACGATCGAGCATCGGATCGTTCGTATTGTCAACGAGGCTGGCCAGGGACCAGCCGCCATCGGGCCGCTGGACTTCGAGCAGGCTGGAAATGACCTCGGCCTTGACATCGGCGGAGAGTAGCCCATCGACGTAGACCGACGCCCAGAGCAGCATCGTTTTCTGATGCAGGCCGACGGGCTTCGTCGTAGACAGGTATCGTCGAACGCCCGCCAACCCCGTCTTGGCCGTGGGGGTGTTGGCGTAATCGTCGGGAGCCATGCCCGCTGCGATGGCCGCAAGCGTGACGCCGTAGTGTTCATTGAGCTTCAGCGGCGGCGTGTCTCGGAACGGCCACTGCCAAGCTCCGTCCGCCCTCTGCAGCGTCCACATTCGGTCGAGGGCCTGACGGGTGAGCTGGTGCAACTTGCCGGTCGCCCATCGGTCGTTGAGGGCCATTGCCGAGGCGATACCAATGGCAACCGCTCCGTCCACGTCCTTGCACGAGTAGTCGGGCATCGCTTCCCGTTTCCCGGCGACAACCTCCTCGAAGAACTGCCGGACTTCCGCCGACTGCGGCGCGAGAGCGTTCAGTGCCGGCCGGGCCATCAAGTAGGGCAGCATCGTATGACAGGCCGTGCAGGCCTGGGTCTTCTGCCAGTGCAGCGCGGCATTGTCGAGATACCGAGCCGTCCGCTCCAACGAGAACACTTTGGCAAACGGTTCATCGGGTGCGATGACTGGCGGCGGCTCGACATTCTCCAGCGTGATTGGCCGGATATCCTGCTCCTGTCCGACGACCGAGCGACTGATCGTGAGAACGGCGACCATCACGCCGACCCAGCGACACGCCATGATCTGCGTTACGTTCATGAGTTCCCTCTGAATTCCTGTGTTAGCGGCGAAGGGTGTTCAGGCGGGCGGCCTAGCCCGGATTATTCACGGCTTCGTAGCTGAGTTCGCAAGAACTCAGTTCCTGTTGGCGAGTTGGGCTGAGTTCTTGCGAACTCAGCTACGTGCAGGTTGCGAGTGTTCCACGAGGGACCATGAATAATCCGGGCTAGCTTGCCTCAAGTTGGGTGCGAAGCACAAGCAACTCAGGACCGACGTTGCTCAGGAATTGAGGTTCTTTCCGACTTGGAACTTCAGCGAAGTTTCCTGTGCCTGCGGCGCCGCCAGGATGGGGAGCACGCGACCGAGGTCGGTCAGATCGTTCCGCAATTCGACGAGGGCACCGAGGTGTGTTGTAGTTGTAGGGTGGGTCGAGCATCGAGACCCACCACCGTCGTTCGCAGATCTGGTGAGTCTCGATGCTCGACCCACCCTACGTCGCTGCGATGAAGTGGATGGCGGCTGCGGTGCGAGGCACCTTTGGACGAGTTTCTCGCTCAACATTTCTTGTCGCAAGACCACAAGTTATGCCGATTATCAAGGCAATCTGGATTGTTCGGAAAACTTCAGTTAGTAAAGACGGGCGGAATGCGGCGACTAGTTTATGTGGCGCTGGTGGCCCTCAGTCCTGCCATGGCATGGGCGCAGTCTGACTCGGATTCTGCGCCTCCCGTCACAGAGACAGAATCCCCATCCAACCCAGCCACCGCCCCAGCTATGGTGCCAACGATACCCGCCCCGGTGATTCGCATGTATAAGGGGATGGAATTTCAAAGGGTTGGCAATTCGGATAATCAAAACAAGATCTGGCGTTCACCATCCGGGAGAACCGTTGAATTCCAGGAAGATCTCTTACCGCCGCCGTCGGACCCGAATGATTTGTTGAGCAGTTCCTTGCGAGGCAAGAGCAGTCAAGGATTGGCTTCGCGTCTCCGCAATCCGCTGCTGTTCGAGACGCAGGCCGACGAGATTCCGACTCATGAGGATCCGTTCATACGGTTTGGACTTCAGGCTCGGCCCGGCGTCTACTACGACACGGGCTTCTTCAACGGGTCCGGATTCTTCAGCCCGTCCGACATTGCTGTGGATGGAACCGCGGGCGTCCATCGCCGGGGACAGCTCTTCTTCAACAATCCCGACAACTCGTTCCAACGCACGTTTGTGAAGCTGCAGACGGACATTCAGACCATCAAGGCTCCGATCGTCGGTCAATCGCAGCTTCATTTCGATGCAGTTCAGCTTCCGGACCGAGACATTCAAGCACGGAACATTTACCTGCGTTTCATTCCGGAAGATCAAGATGAAATCGCCTTCGGAAAGACGCAGTCTGTTTTTGGCGATTTGGACGCGGTGCCCCCATCGGCCGCGGCGCTGCCCGCCGCCCCCGTGGGAATCGTCGCCTTGCCGAACTTCGTAGGCCTGAATCAACTGCGTTATACGCGCTATTGGGCCGACGGACAGCAGGCGACCATCGCGATCGAGGATCAGAGTTCACTTGAGGATTTCTCGGTCACCGCGGGAACGCGACTCAACCGCTGGCCGACATTCGTGGCGCGATACCGCTTCGATGGAGAAAACCGCTTCGATTCGTTCCAGATCGCAGGATTGGTGCGTCCGCTGGGCTTTGAAGAAGCAGACCCCGCCGCTGCTCCGATTCTGGAACGGCCGGAACATTTCGCGACCGGATGGGGGCTGTCGGCGATCGTGCGGTGGGCGAATGATGACAAGACAGACGCCTTCTACGGTGGCGTTGTCGGCGGCCGCGGCATCGGCGGATACATCTTCGGCGACATCACGGCCGCCAAGTTGACGGATACCTCCATCTCGACGCTCTCCAACTTGGGCGCCTTTGCGGCCTATCACCGGACCTGGTGGAGACCGGATGCCGACCACCAACTCTCGTCCAACTTTGCGTATGGTTTCGCTCGCGGCGAGACGCGCGGCTTCAGCGACGACAGCACAAACCACAAGCTGCACCTGGCCTCGTGCAATCTGATTTGGAATACCAACAACTCGTCCGCGTTCGGCTTGGAATACCTCTACGGTTTTCGCGAGGTCGCCAATGGCAAGACGGGTGACGATCACCGCATCATGCTGGTGGTCAACATCGGCACGAGTACCTCACAAGACCAACCCGGCCGTTTCGAAAAAATGCGGGATCCCAGCGCGGATGCGGTTCCGACCGATGTCGCACCGAGCAGCGGGCAGCGCTATTTGAGACGTTTGTAGTCCGCGGTCAGCGACTACCTAATCTTCGCCGGTGCCTTCTGGCCTTTCGGGATCAGGGACGTGTACTTACGGGACTCCATGCGTTTTTGGAATTCCTCACGAACGGCATTGAGCGCGCCGGGTTTCTCGAGCAGATCGAGAGCCGACATGGCGAGCACTTTCGCGGCGGTGATCGTCCCTTTCTCGCCGATGGTCGAGCCGATGCAGGCGACGTTTTGCCAACTGTGGCCGGGAGCTTCGGCCGCGAAACAGACCACACGGACTCCGCCGGTCGGGACGTGCCAACTGATGTCGCCGACGTCGGTCGAGCCTTTATTCGTGTCGTCGGCTTGTGTCAGCGATTGAATCGACTCCTCGATCGCCAGCGGAAACTTCGAATCGAACTCGTCGATCAACGGCTGTTGCAACTTACGAGCGAACGCCTTTTCCTCGTCGGTGAACTTCGGCGCGCCGACCGCTTCCAGGTTGCGATGGACTAGTTCGGCCAGTGGCAGGTTCGGAATGATCTCATGGCAATCGGTGTCGACGCGATAGGTCATCTTGGTGCGAGTCATCAACGCTGCGCCGCGGGCGATGTCCAGCACCCACTCGAAATACTGTTCGACGTCCGTGTGATTGTTGGCTCGAATAAAGTACCACGACTCGGCTTTGGCCGGGACAACGTTGGGAGCACCGCCGCCGTCGGTGATGACGTAATGCAAGCGAGCGTCCTCCTTGACGTGCTCGCGCATGTAGTTCACGCCGACGTTCATCAGCTCGACGGCGTCGAGGGCACTGCGGCCACTGGCCGGACTGCCCGACGCATGCGCGGCTGTCCCAGCAAACGAAAACTTCACGGACACGACGGCCTTGCTGCTCGACAGCCACGCTGTGTTGACCGCCGCCGGATGCCAGTGCAGGCAGACCTCCAAATCCTGGAACTGCCCGTCGAGCTGCATGTACACCTTACCGATCAACGTCTCCTCGGCCGGCGTGCCGTACAGGCGAATGGTTCCCGGCAGTTTATGTTTCTCCATCGCGGCCTTCACCGCGATCGCCGCTCCCAGTGCGCCGGTTCCCAACCCGCTGTGCCCACACGCATGGCCGGGAGCTCCGTCGCTGACGGCCGTTCGGAACGGCTCGACCTTCTGCGAGAGATTCGGCAGCGCGTCGTATTCGGCGAGGATGCCGATGACCGGCTTGCCGGAACCGTAACTCGCCACGAATGCCGTCGGCATGTTGGCCACGCCGGTCTGCACCTCGAAGCCCGCGGCTTTGAGTTTGTCGATCAACAGTGAGGAAGATCGATGCTCCTGCAAACCAAGCTCAGCGAACTCCCAGATTGACTTGTTGACCGCCTTCAACTGTGCCTCGATGCGGGCGACTTCCGCGATCGCCGTTTGCTGCGAGTCGCGCAGCTTAACGGATGACTTCGTGTCGTCGGCTTCAGCGATCGTGAAGCCCAGGCAACACAAGGCGGCGAGCAGACAAATTCGGACGCAAGGGTTCATGGTGGACCTCACGATGACTCGTGGAATTTGCGGCGAAGACAAGAGCCATTGCAACAGGAGAAACAGAGAGGCAACGCTGACAAAGACGGCGTTTTTCAGGCAGGCCGTCTGCATTAGGCCACGCATTGGACTCAGACGCCACGAACCAAGCAAGCGGCTGGGGACTGAGAGTCTGTCCGAAAAGTCGGAATTCGTCGTCTCCCTAAATTCGTTGGGATCGTTCGGCCCTCGGACTGGCTGAGTCCCAACGAATTTAGGGAGACGACGAATTTGCGGTTCCGCCTCAATGTGGCTTTTCGGACAGCGCTGAGTACTCGGTCCTGAGTCCTGAGTCCTTCGCGGCGTGGCAGTCGACAACGGACCCAAGACCACCGACAATTCACAAGGGCTTTTCCTCGCTCGTACTTTGTGGCAGAATCTGCGCTGTTTCACGGTGTCGAATGACGGCCTCGTTCAAAAGGAACTCGACATGAATGCCTATTCGTTGCGTCTGTTGTCGTGTGTGTGTCTGCTTGCTGGGACGGCCACAGCGTCGGCCGGGTCGATCACTGGGGAGTATCTGGAAGCTCGCACGTGCGACGTTTACACCGGGCCGTGCTTCGGGAACGCTGAAATGAGCCTCGCCGGTAAGGAAGCGGTGATGGCTTGGAAAGTCGACAAGGGAGACTGGCAGGGAGTCTCGTTAAATGGCTTGGGGGCGGCGTTGGTCGTGAAGGCCGAAGGAACGCTCGGCAGTGACGGAATCTTCCCCATGCAGCCCGGTAAGACGGCGGCGGTGATTATCGTCGATGAGCAAGCCAGCATCGAGCAGCGTGACGCCTTCGTGGCGTTCGTCAAAGATCAGGCGCACGATTTGACGAAGAACGTGATCAAGGTCGTTTCCGCGCCGATCACGTTGAAAAACGATCACCTCGAAGGCTGCGGTGTGTTCTCCGCCGGCAAGCTGGCGTCAATTGAGACTCGCCAACTGAAAAAGGGAGACTGCGTCTGCACGAACGAGATGATCTTCTATCAACCGCTGACGAAGGTCGAGAACTTTTCGCCGGCTTACTCGCTGAAGCTGTCGTACCAAGGCGAGGGACTCAACAACAAATGGGTCAATCGCAACATGCGGAGTTCGTTCCTGGCGACGTTCCGAGTGAAGTCGTAGCACGGATGGACGGGTTCGGACGATCGACGGGAGCCGCAAGGCTCCCGTTTTCGTTGACACTGTGAGCGCCGAGAGATTGCTTTCGCACACGGATATTCGCACACGGATGTGAGAAAGGCACACGGATGAACCACGTCATCCGTGTGTCGCTCCGACATCCGTGTGTGCCAGCCGGTTGTTTTGGATTGCGAGAAGCATGAATTCGGAGGCGTGTTGGACTACGATCAGTTACTAGTTCGACGTCTCACGTACTCCAGTCCGTTCCACCTGATTACTTTCCTTGAGGAGATTCTCGCAATGCGATTGCGACTGGTTTCTGTGGCTGTGGCCACGGTTTTCGGCCTGATGCTCGTGGGAGTTATTCGCGCCGACAACAAGCTTGAACCTGCGGATTGCTTGCCGGACGGGATGTCGAAAGAGGTCGCCGCCGTTGTGCAGGCGCAGGGCCATCGAATCGCGGGAGATGGCGGGCCGGTGTGCTCGGTGTGGTTCGCCAAAGAAGTGCCGACGAAGGCCAACTTCAAACCGACGCTCAACGTGAAATATCCGTTCGCGCCGGGTGAGTTGATCGGCGTGCTGTACGTGCAGGCGAAGACGAAGTTCACGGACTTTCGTGGCCAGGAAATGAAATCGGGGGTCTACACGCTCCGTTACGGCCAGCAACCGGAAGACGGTAACCACGTCGGCACCAGCGATCTGGCGGACTTCTTATTGGCGATACCGGCGGCGATGGATTCCGACCCGAAACCGATCGCTGGTTTTAATGACCTTGCCAAAAGGAGCGCCAAATCCGCCGGTGCGACTCATCCGGCGATCTTCTCGCTGCTACCGGTCGACAAGCCGGCCGACAAGCCGACTCTGACACATGACGACGGCAAGGACCACACGATGCTCAGCACCGTGCTGTCCGCCAAAGGGGGGACGAAGATCGCGTTGCGAATGGTGGCGATTGGCAAGTCGGGTGAGTAAGCAGCATGGCGCCAGCGACTCCACAAATGTCGAAAAGTAACGGGCTGTTTCGGCCGGCAGTTGTGTTGTTGTTGTCCGTCGGCTTGACGCTGATCAACATTTGTCGATCGGCACCGCTTGCAAACGAAGAGCCGTCCAAGACGTCTGAGCCGACAGCGACTTCAAAGCCAGCCGCGAAGGACAAGGACGGCGCCTCGAAGGAGCTTTTCAGCGGCAAGGTCGTCATCCTGCAAGACGCTCTTAAGCGGCGAGGCATCAAATCGTTCGACGAGTTCAAGAAACAAATCGCTCTCGAAACCGACGACGGCGAATTGATTCCGATCGTGCCGGACTGGCGTGGGCGAGCGTTGTTTCAGGACGAGCGGCTGCGGGATCGGCGAGTCGATTTGGTCGGTGCTCGCAAGAAAGGTGTGCCGTACTTGCAGGTGTTGATGATCTTTGTCTTCGACGAGAATGGGACTCGGCAGTATATGGATTACTGGTGTGACGTCTGCTCGATCCCGATGTACGAAATCAAACCGTGCGACTGCTGCCAGGAGGACATTCGGCTGCGGTTGCAACCGCAGGAGTTGCCGAAGTTCGTGCGTGTGCCGATGAAGAGCAAGGCCGACAGCGGGCAGCCAGCGGCAGGCGGCAAGCCGTAGGCAATCCACGAGGAATGATCTTCGATGTCCGAGATGTTGAACCACCGAGCCTATCAGCTCGTCGACGCGATTTTGCCGCGCATGGGCGATCTGCGCGGCACGTTGATCGAGCACGACAATGGCGGACAAGTTGTTGATCTCGGTGTGAAAGCGGAAGGCGGACTTGAGTCCGGGCGACTGATGGCCGTGGTCTCTCTTGCGGGACTGGGCGAGGTGCGGATTGTGCCGGGTGACGTCGCGGGCGTGACGTGGCCGCATGTGCAAATTATCACGGACTCGCCGGTCGAGGCGTGTTTGCTGAGCCAATACGCGGGGTGGCAAATCAGCGTCGGAAAATTCTTC
Source organism: uncultured Planctomycetaceae bacterium (assembly GCA_964430385.1). Taxonomy (GTDB): domain Bacteria; phylum Planctomycetota; class Planctomycetia; order Planctomycetales; family Planctomycetaceae; genus CAYSHJ01. The sequence goes on along the minus strand of CAYSHJ010000905.1, from coordinate 633 downwards.
GCGATGGGATCGGGACCGATGCGTGCGGCGGCGGCTCGCGAAGAATTGTTCGAGAAGTTGGACTATCGCGAATCAAGCAACCATGCGATCGGCGTGCTCGAAACGAGCAAGCTGCCGACCGACGGGGTCTTCACGCTCATCTCCGAGAAGACGGGAGTACCTGTCGATCGGACGATCTTGTTGACCGCTCGGACGGCAAGCATCGCGGGGAACTTGCAAGTGGTCGCTCGGTCGGTCGAGACGTCGCTGCACAAGTTATTCGAGTTGGGATTCGATGTCTGGCGGATTCGATCGGCAGTCGGAGTCGCTCCGCTGCCGCCGGTCGCGGCGGATGACGTTGCGGGGATCGGCCGCACGAACGACGCGATTTTGTACGGCGGCCGAGTGACCTTGATGGTGCGCGGCGATGACGAGTCGATTGCGGCGATTGGCCCGAAGGTGCCATCCAGTGGATCGGCCGCTCATGGAAAACCGTTTGCGGAAATCTTTGAAGACGCGGGGCGAGACTTCTACAAGATCGACCCGCATCTTTTCAGCCCGGCGGAAGTCGTGTTCCAGAATCTCGACACGGGGCGCGTGCACCGCTTCGGGCGCATCGCGCCGGAAGTGATGCAGAGATCGTTTGGGCTGTAG
>CAYSHJ010000904.1:0-2748 GCA_964430385.1 uncultured Planctomycetaceae bacterium | reverse complement strand
TGGCCATTTGAAAACTTCGGATTGACATGGTATTGATGGTCTGGTCGAAAGCTGCGTTTTTCTTGCGCGTTGTCGCGGGGAATGTCCGTGGCTGATCTTCAGGGAGGAAGATGATGTCGATGCAGACTGTGAGTGAGAACTTGGGGCAGCGGGAGTCCTATCGAAGTCCGGCACGAGTGCTGGCGGCGTGGTTCCGGGACAGCCGGGATGCCTGGAAGGGAAAGTTTCAGGAACGCCAAGCCGAACTCAAGAGGCTCAAGGTGCGGGTCAGCGATGTCGTTCAGAGCCGCGAGCACTGGAAGCATCAGGCTCAGCGACGAGAACAGGAGCTGGCCGCGCTGCAAGCCGAAGTGGAACAACTCCGTCAGCGAGTGAGCTCGCCGCACGCCGCCGAATCGTGCCTGAAAAAAAAATGCCCCGCTGCCGACAGGGAACGGGGAGTTGATTCTGCGGCTCGCTGATTCGCCGGTCTCTGGGCAGCATTATGGCCGGGGGATGATCTCGCTGTTCTGCGGTCTGGTGAGGGACGCGAGTACGTCCCTGGCGGGAGCTTGTGCGATGTTGGCCACGGTGTTTCCGGATCGGCAGGCCGCTGGCGAGATTCCTCATCCCACCACCGGACGCGGCTGGTTGTTGCGACTGGGGCTGTTCCAATTGCAGCGTCCCAAAGACCGCGCGGACGATTGGGTCTGGCTGTTGGACCACGTCGTCCAGAGCGGGACGTTGAAGTGCCTGATGATCGTCGGCGTGAGGTTGAGTCGCCTGCCGGCCGCCGGGACGTGTCTGACACTGGAAGATCTCGAACCGCTCGCCATCCTGCCGGTGGAACGCAGCACTCAGGAGGTCGTGTTCGAGCAGTTGCAGGCTCAAGCGGCGCTGTCGGGCGTGCCGTGCGCCGTACTCAGCGATGAGGGCAGCGATCTGCTCGGCGGCGAACGGCGGTTCTGCGAAATCCATCCCGAAACGCGACAGCTCTCGGACATCGCACACTTCGCGGCGCGTCGGCTGAAGCAGCGTCTGGAGCAGAACGAGCGTTGGCACGAGTTCACTCGTCAGGCGAGCCAGACGAAGTCTGCGACGGGACAAACGGAATTGGCGTTTCTCGCGCCACCCAGTCAGCGCAGCAAGGCGCGTTTCATGAACCTTGGTTCGCTGCTGGCGTGGTCTCGCAAGACGCTGGTGGTTCTGGAAAAACGACCGCCGGAAGTTCTGGCGTTCTGCACGCCGGAACGTCTCGAAGAAAAGTTCGGCTGGCTGCGCGAGTTCCACACCGAACTGACGCTGTGGTCCGAGTGGCAGACGATCTGTGAGACGGTGATCGACGATGTGCGGCGTAACGGCTATCACGCGGGAACCGCTGCACGCTGGGAGTCGCAACCGTTCGAGTCGCAACCGTCGCAGTCCCGCCGGAGCCCTCCGATCAGCAGCCCCGAGGGTGCGCTCCTGCGTTCGGAACTGGTGGCGTTCGTGACCCAGCAATCCTCTCAGGCGCGACCGGGAGAACGTCTGCCGGGCAGCACGGAGATTCTGGAGTCCAGCTTTGGTCGGCTGAAACGTCTGGAGGGCGATCACCACAAAGGCGGCTTCACGTCCCTGGTCCTGAGCCACGCGGCACTGCTGGGCCGCACCACGACCGAGTTGATCAGCCAGGCTCTGGAACAGGTTCCAATCAAACACGTCTGGCATTGGTGCCGAGAACACCTCGGCACAACACTGCAATCCCAACGCACGATCACTACCCACGCCGTCAACCGCATCCTGGCGCAAGAAAAGCCGGAAGAACAATAACCCTACGCTATCCCCAATTTTCAACTATCCAGCGTCGGCGTGTAGACGAAATGCCCATTCCCGTTCAACGTGAGCGATCCATGCGACGGCCCGCTGACCCACTGCGCCGTCATCGGATCGCCGTTCATGTCTAGGTCGTTGGCCAGAACTTTGGGCTTCCCCTCGGCCGACGTATCCAGCACGTCGTCAAACAACCCGTAAGAATCCGGCTGCGTCATCGGAGCCGGAAACGTCAACAACACCCGCGTCTCCAACGGCTCGATCCCCACGCTCGGCAATCGCACGGCCGTTCTCCGAGACTTCCCCCCCCCATTTGACAGCACAAGCCGAGAGAAGACGCCCACGAAGACCCCGCAACCAAGCCGCGCGCAGCATGACACACCTCAAATGTGGTCAAAGACAGGTGTGATGAGAACGGCCGCGCCGAGAACCGGTGGATGAGTCAGACGGTGGTCAAGAGACGATTCAACGCGTCTCCTTACGAGATGAGCTTACTCACCGTTCTGAACGAATGCGGTAGGACTTTGACAAGCCCTGGCTGAAAGGTCAAGAGTTCACCGCTTTTGCCCATTCAACAATGATGTCGTGTGTCCGACGTTCACTTCGCCGCCGCCTGAGCGTTGGCATCGGGTGGCTTTGGCGGATCGAATTGGCGGAGCACTTGAGCGTTCTGGCCATTCCAAACACGCAGCACTCCGTCTTCGCCGCCAGCGACGACGATTTGTTCGTCGCGTGACGCGGCCACGCAGTACATAAAGTCGCTACCGCCGACGAACGCTCGCGGTTGGCTGCCGTTGGTCGCGTTGTGATAGCGTACGGTCTTGTCGCCGCCGCAACTCAAAATGCTGTCACTGACACCCAGGAAGCGAATCGCGGTGACTTGTTTCGCATAGCCGGGGATCGTGCGCGCCTGTTCGCCGGTTTCGACGTTCCAGACCTTGATCGCGTTGTCGGCTCCGG
>CAYSHJ010000903.1:0-7779 GCA_964430385.1 uncultured Planctomycetaceae bacterium | reverse complement strand
TCGAACGGGCGTTACGAACTCCGCGAAGATCACGACCCGAATGGCATCGGCAAGTTTTATCTTGAGCGGGAGATCGCTCACGTGATGGGTTTCGGCCCGGGTGGGCAGGGAGCCGAATGGCTCGAACGAGCGGTTCGCGAGAAAGAAGAAAAGCTCTCGCTGCTGATCAAGTCAGTGGACCTGAAGCCCGGCATGGTCGTCGCCGACATCGGTGCTGGCAGCGGAGTGATCAGCGTATTGATGGCCGAAAGAATTCTGCCCGGCGGTCGAGTGCTGGCCGTCGACGTGCAACAAGAGATGCTCGACCGCCTGCGCGATAACTTGAAAAAGCTGAAAATCACGAATGTCGAGCCGGTCAAAGGGGCCATCAAGTGCACGGGCCTCAAGCCAGCGTCCGTCGACCTGGTCATCATGGTCGACGTGTACCACGAACTGGAGTTCCCCTACGAGATGATGCTCGACATCTCGAAGTCTCTGAAGCCCGGCGGCCGTTGCGCATTCGTGGAGTATCGCAAAGAAGACCCCGACGTCCCGATCAAACTCGTCCACAAGATGACCCAGGAGCAGGTCAAGAAAGAGATGAACTTCCCGGAATTTCACCTGAAGTGGACCAAAACCATCGGTGTCCTGCCGTGGCAGCACATTGTCGTGTTCGAGAAGCAGTCGAGAGAGTAATCGGCTGTGGCACAACAGTTCCGCTCGCACTGCTGGTCGCCGTGGGCCACAGGTCGTCCCCATCTCCGTCGGGCGTCAACACGACTGCACCCCCATGCGAGGCAGGGCATTTGGCCTTGCCCAACTCGCACGGGGGTGCTCAAAGGGATCGAGTGGTTTTCGGCTTCACAGTCCCAGTGTCAGCAGACCATGTCTCCAAGGCAATCACTCGACCGTGTGGCAATAGGGCGCTGACCACGTCAGGTGCTCAGCGCCTTTCTCATCCTAGGAGACGTAAATCCAGCCACTGCAACTCGGGTCGAGGGTGTTCACGGTGTAGTCGGCGGTATTGTTGGCGGCGTTGTACGCGACGACCCGGAAGTAAAAGCCATGACCGTCGGTGACCACTAAGCTCGTCACATTAGCACCGCGGCTCCCGAAGGTGACCCATGCCGCCGGTACCGAGCACTCGCAGCACGCGGTACGGCCCGAGCCGACCGATTTCATCCGGCTGCTGGGGTGGGGCAAGAATTTGCTGCAGCTCGCCATTCGATAGCGTTCCGGAAGGCGGCGAAAACGATTCTTCGGTCGGATGCAGATCTGTCATCCTCTCGCTCGCCGGGTCTCCCACGTCCCCGGTAACGCAATCGCTGCGACAGAGCCGGTCGATCAGTGCTTCGACACATTGCGGCACCCCGGCCCCGGAGTCCTTCACGGGCGTTTGCATCGCCGCAACCAGCGTGTCCTCGACGTTGAGGTCGTGCATGGTGCTGATGCAGTACTGGCATTGCTCCACATGGCTTGCCAGCCGCTCGACGTCCTCCGGTGGAAGCTGGCCGAGCCCGAATTGTTGCAACACATGCCCATCCGGGCAGTCGGCAGTCGCGTTCACAATACACCTCGCAATCAAAATAACTCAACGACCATCAATCTTCACGACCGAAAGAGCCGGGCATAACCTGCGAAACACTAGCCCGACGTGCCAGTTTTGATGTTGCACAGTATTTGATTTTTCCTGTGTTGAACCCGGAGGGTTCGTAGCCATTAGCCGGTGGTCGCCGCAGGCGCACCACCGGAATGCCGGAAAAAAGATTTCGCATCCCGGAGGGATGCCAGCCCACCGAGCGCTGGCATCCCTCTGGGATGCAAAATCTTTCGTGGCTGACAACCGGTGGTATCGCTGCGCTCGACCACCGGCTAATAGCTGCAAACCCTTCGGGTTAGGAAGAACTCGACCCAAAACCGCGCAACTTCAAGGCGATCGCTTCGGGCTTGTGTATGTTGCGTAAATTCAGACGGCGGAATGTTCTTCCCGTGCAGAGTACGCAGCCGAGGCTAGAAACCTAACAGAATCGAGTGGTTTTCTTTCAGCTACTCGTCGAGCAATCCGTCCAGCTCCTGTCGCAAGCGACTCAACACGCGGGATTTGGCGACGTAGACGGTGCCCTCGGAGATGCCCAGTTCGGCTGCCACTTCCGCCGCCGGCCGGCTGTTGACCACGTGTTCCCAACACGCCTTCCATGTGTTCGGTGAGAATTCGGTCTGCATCAACTCCAGAGCCCGAGCCACCAGATGCTGCCGATACTCGACCTCGCTCAGCGTGTCCGGGTCAAGCGAGTCTTCCACCTGTGAAAAGCCGCCCTGGCTGCCGCCGACCGCCGCCGGTCCGCGCCGCCGCTGTCGATCGCGCCACTTGTTCAGCAACACCGTGCGCAGCCAGTTGCGAAAGCCCTTGCCGCGGTTGTACTGGAATTCGGGCAGTTTCTGAAACAGCGTGGCAAACACGTCCTGAACCAGATCCTCGGCGTTGGCATCTTGCAGGCCCAGCTTGCGCGACCAATAGAACAGGAGGGGCGTGTACAGCTTCACGAACCGCTTCCAAGCCTCGTTGTCCACGGGCCCGCGCAAGCGCTGTAGCAGGGTTGGCGATGTGGTGTGCATCGGTCTGGAGACTTCCTCAAGACGGCAGCTTGGACGCCAGGCAGTTGGGCAATCGCTTCTCTTCCGGCACCCGAATCTCCATCTCCAGCAGTTGTAGCACCAGCGTCTTGCCCTGGCTGTCGATGCGCAGCGAGCTCGAACAAATATCAGTTATCCGTCACGACTTCTCGGCTGCGCGGTGTGATGAGGCGGGCGACGAGGCGGATGTCGGTGCTGGCGGACAGGAATTTGGTATGGCCGTCGGCGAAGAGCGTGTTCGCGGTTCCGGGATGAAAGCTATAGATCTCGCCGTCGTTGTGGCAGTTGATGGCGCATGGACCCGGCGGGGATGCCAGAGCGTCGTCCTTGGCTCCGTGCAAAAAGAAATCCTGTTCGTCATCAGCCCAGCCCGCTCCGGGGAGCACCGTGGCCAGCGGGTCCACTCGGCCGTGGATGTACCACACGGGACGACCGGCGTCCTCGGCGATGACGAGTGTCGAGCTGGTGCCGTCGCGAATATCGGCCAGGCGGCATTGAGTGAAGTTGACTTGCAATGCGCCCGGGCTCCCCTCCGACTGCATGTCAACGAGACCGGTTCCGGTCAGCAAAGAACCGACACCTTCCACGGGTGCGTAATCCGCGCAGGCGCGTGGTCCAGAAAACGAGACGCCACCGACGGTGATCAGCTTGGTGTCGAGCCGATTCGAGTTGGGCGTCGAAGGGCATTGGAAAACGGCGAGCTGTGTTTGAATCAAGGGCGGATTTGGTGCGTCAAACCAATTCACGCGGAAGTCGTATTGCTTGAACAAGCTGCCTTGTTCCAGGAACGGCAAAAGTCTGGCGAGGGTCGTAGCTTGTTGGCGTCCTGGCTGCGTGGGAATCGGCCGAGTTGAGGTGGGGAACATGCCCCATTGGCCTTCGTAGTTGTGCAGCGCCAAGCCAATCTGCTTGAGATTGTTGGAACATTGCGCCCGCCGAGCGGCTTCGCGGGCCTGCTGTACGGCGGGCAACAAGAGTCCGATCAACAGTGCAATGATGGCGATTACGACGAGCAGTTCGATCAAGGTGAACCCAGCACGTGGTCGGATTGCGGTGCGCGTTTTCATTGGGCAGCCTCCGAGGCAGAGTTCTCGTCGCTGACACATCTTCAAACCATGTGCGCGGCAACGGCGATGGAACTGCGACAGTGTGTCGCAGGTGGTCTTGAATCTCAATCGAATTGAGCGAACCGCTGGCAACTCACGCGGCGCAAAGTCGTGTATACTCCGCGTCGTTGTCCGAGCCGAAAGGTGGTTGGCTTCAGGGAGATGATCGGTCATGAATCATCGCCGACAAACACAAACACCGAGAGTGACCTTCGCCGCCGCGTGTGGAATGGTTCTCGTCGGTGTGGCGGCGACGTCGGCAGCCGTTCTCGCGGAGGAATCGCCGGCGTTCGACCGAGCCGTCGCGTCGGTCGCCGCTTCGAGATCGCGCGAAACCGATGTGGCCGTCGTGCTGGCTCGGAATTGTTTGGAGTGCCACAACACTTCCGACCGCAAGGGTGGACTGGACCTGACGCGGCGAGAGCAAGCGCTGGCCGGCGGTGACAGTGGTCAAGTCCTCAAGCCCGGCGATCCGGAGAACAGCCTGTTGGTACAACGCATCGACGTTGGCGAGATGCCGCCGAAGGGACGCGACAAACTCTCTGCCAATGATCGCAAGCTGCTGCGCGATTGGGTCAAAGACGGAGCGATCTGGGCCGCCGATCCCATTGATCCGTTTCTTTACACGAGCACACGCCGAGCCGGCTACAACTGGTGGTCGCTACAACCGCTGCGCGTCGTCGAACCGCCGTCGATTGCTCGTCGCGGAACTCGTGAGAGTTCCGACGCTTTGCCGACAACCGACGGAAGTCTCACGACTTCCGCAACGCGACCCGGCAATCAAATCGACGACTTCATTCTGCATCGCCTGGAAAGGGCGGGCCTCAAGCCCTCGCCGGAAGCCGACCGCAGACGGCTCATTCGCCGCCTCTCGTTTGATCTGATCGGATTGCCTCCCGCACCTGAAGAGGTGGAGGAGTTCATCAACGATCCCGACCCGCGTGCTTACGAGCACGTCGTGAACCGCCTGCTGGCTTCGCCGCACTACGGCGAACGTTGGGCGCGGCACTGGCTGGACATCGTTCGGTTCGGTGAGAGCCAAGGATTTGAACGCAACAAGCTGCGGCCGAGTTTGTGGAAGTACCGCGACTTCGTCGTCGAGGCACTCAACGCCGACCTGCCGTATGACGACTTCATGCGTTGGCAAATTGCCGGCGACGTGCTCCGCCCGGACGATCCGCTGGCGGTCGTGGCCAGCGGGTTTCTGGCGCTGGGGCCATACGATCTGACGGCTTACAACAACGGCACTCCCGACATGCGCGCATTCGCCCGCGAAGAGGAATTGGAAGGACTCGTCGGCACGGTCAGCCAGACGTTTCTCGGCCTGACCGTGAATTGCAGCCGCTGCCACGACCACAAGTTCGACCCGATCACGCAGCGCGAGTTCTATCAGATCAGCGCCGCGCTTGGCGGAACGTATCAGGGGGGCGAGCGCGAGAGTCTGACTGATGCCGCGCGGCCAGCAATCGAGAAACGCATTGCCGAGTTGCAGACCGAGATCGAGAAACTACGTAGCCGTCACGTTCCGCGTGACGAGCCGAATGGCCGAACGACGGCCAATCAAGACGCGGATTCCGATCAAAAAGCGACGTCAAACGAGCGCTCGGCTCATCACACGGAGCGTGATGGCTACGCAGCGACGCAAGGTCGTGACCTTGCCGCACGCCGCTCGCGACTCGAAAGTGTCATGGAACTGCTGAAGGGCGGACCGGTCCACACAACCGTGCCGAAGCAACCGAGTGCATGGCACGTGCTGGCTCGCGGCGACTTCAAACAACCTGGCGAGATCGTCGCGCCGCGCGGCATTGCGTCGGTCACGGGTGCTTCGCCCGATTGGAATCTTGCCGAAAATGCTCCCGAAGCCGACCGCCGCAAGGCGTTGGCCGAATGGATTGCTCATCCAAGCAATCCGCTCACGCCGCGAGTCATCGTCAATCGGCTGTGGGGCTATCACTTCGGTGAGGGCTTGGTGCGCACGCCCAGCGACTTCGGCTTTCAAGGCGGCTTGCCGTCACATCCCGAATTGCTCGATTGGCTCGCCGGCCAATTGATCCGTCCGTCCGACGGCCCCGCCTGGAGTCTGAAACGGATTCAACGATTGATCGTCACGTCCGCGACGTATCGGCAGGTGTCAGCGGGCCGGAGACAGGAGACAGGGAGCAGGGGACAGGAGACAGCACGAACTTCGCAATCCGTCGATGCCGACAACCGCTGGCTTTGGCACCGACCGCGGCACCGACTGGAAGCCGAGACGTTTCGCGATGCGGTGCTCGCGGTCTCCGGCGATCTCGATCTGAAGCTCGGCGGCCCCGGATATCGCGACTTCAAGATTTCGAGCGCCGGCGACAACGAAACCTACACGGTCTTCGACGCGATCGGCTCCGAGTTCAACCGGCGCAGCCTGTACCGCACCTGGGTGCGTGCGGGGACGAGTCCGCTGCTCGACACGCTCGATTGCCCTGACCCGTCGGTGCCCACGCCACGACGTTCAGTGACGAGCACTCCGCTGCAAGCGCTGTCGCTACTCAACGACGTTTTCATCGAACACTACGCCGCGCGGTTCGCCGAGCGTCTCCGACGAGAAGCGGGTGACGATGCGACCGCTCAAGCCCGCCGAACCTACGCGCTGGCATTTGCTCGAAAGCCGACACCCGAAGAGGCCGCATTCGGACAACAATTCATCGCCGAACATGGACTGGCTCAGTTCTGTGTCGTGGTGTTCAACGCCAACGAGTTCTTGTTCGTGGAGTAGCAGAATGACACTGTCAAACTCCCTCACCCGCCGCAATCTGCTGGGCCAGTTCGCAACCGGACTCGGTGGAGTCTCGTTCGCCGCACTCATCGCGAGAGAATCTCACGCCGATCCCGTGCGCGGCGAAGCGGCCGATCCGCCGCCGCACCATTCGCCCAAGGCCAAGCGGGCGATTCAGATTTTCTTGCAAGGTGGGCTGAGCCAGCTTGAATCGTTCGACTACAAGCCGCAGTTGGAGAAGTTGCACGGCAAGTCGGTGCCGGGCGATCAGAGACCGCAGGCGTTCATGGGCAAGGTTGGTTTGCTGCACCGTCCGCACTTTGCATTTAAGCAGCGCGGTCAGAGCGGACTGTGGGTGTCTGACTTATTTCCGCACCTCGCCGAGGTCGCCGACGAACTGACCGTGATCAAGTCGATGTGGTCCGGCACCGGCAACCACACGCCGGCGACCTACGAGGCCAACAGTGGCTTTCGCACGCTAGGCTTTCCCGCCGCCGGAGCGTGGGTCTCGTACGGGCTGGGTTGCGAAGTGGACAACCTGCCGACGTTTGTCGTGCTGCCCGACAGCCGCTCGTGGCCCACCGGCCGAGCTAACAACTGGTCGAGCGGCTTCCTGCCCGCGCGGCATCAGGGAGTGGTTCTCAACACCAGCGGTCCGGCCGTTCGCAATCTGCAACCGTCGACGAAGCTCAACGAGGCAACGCAAGCGGCGCGATTCGCGGCTGTCGCGGAATTCAATCGCCGGCATCTCGCCGAGCGCGGCCACGACGACGCGCTGGAGAGCCGCATGCGCAGCTACGAGTTGGCGGCGCGCATGCAATTGGCGATTCCGCAAGCGACCGATCTGAATCAAGAGACGACTGCCACTCAGGCGATGTACGGAGTCGATCGCAAAGAATGTGCGGACTTCGCTCGAGCCTGTTTACTGTCGCGAAGACTGCTCGAACACGGCGTCCGCTTCGTGCAGCTTTGGAGCGGTGCCGCGTTCGGGACCGAGGTCCATTGGGACGCTCACGGCAGCGTCCCGGACAATCATCGCCGCGAATCCAACAAGATCGACCAGCCAGTCGCCGCATTGCTGCGAGACCTGCGTCAGCGCGGGATGCTCGAGGACACGCTGGTCATCTTCAACACCGAGTTCGGCCGCACACCCTACTCCGAAAGCGCTGGCGACAAAGTCGGTCCCGGACGCGATCACAACCCCGACGTCTTGGCCGTCTGGCTCGCCGGAGCCGGTCTGAAGCACGGCTTCTCTTACGGTGCGTCCGACGACATCGGCTGGAAGGCGGCCGAGAAGCCTGTGGATGT
>CAYSHJ010000902.1:0-9565 GCA_964430385.1 uncultured Planctomycetaceae bacterium | reverse complement strand
TTCGTTCGGCAGTTGGACTCTGGCGTCCATCTCTTTCCTGTCCTTGATCGCGGCGCTTGTCGGCGGCGTCCTGGCAGCCTACTTCTTCGGCAATCGTGTGATCTCTCTGGGTTCCCTGGTGGGCTTGCTCACCATCATCGGAATGACAGCACGCAACGGCATCATGATGTTCGAACACTTCCAGCACCTGGAGCGGCATGAAGGGATGCCGTTCGGTCGCGAACTTGTCCTGCGAGGCGCCATGGAACGGATTTCGCCAATCATGATGACCATGCTCACAACCGGTCTAGCCCTTTTGCCCCTGGTGGCCGCGGGCTCGATACCCGGTAATGAGATCGAACATCCGATGGCGATCGTCATCATGGGCGGTCTGATCACGGCAAGCCTGCTGAACCTGTTCGTGATTCCTTCGCTGTACTTGCGATTTGGAGGTCGGCGTGAAGTGGCCACTGCAAACCTGCAATTAGCGTAACGTTTTGAACTCTGGTGAATGCTGGCGGGAACCAGAATCGGTCCCGCCAGCATTCGCCAATTTCGGTAAAGACTGAGTTTTGCAATCGCGGGAAACCTTGGAAATGCTCATCGAACACTTTCAGCATCTGGTGATTGCTGGCGCGATTCCAGGCAACGAAATCGAACACCCGATGGCCGTCGTCATTCTGGGCGGTCTGGTCACCGCGACCTTGCTCAACCTGTTTGTGATTCCATCCGTGTATTTGCGGTTCGGCGATCGAAAGAAGCAGTCCGCAGTTCCTGTTTTGGCTCCCGCTCTCAGCTACTAATCATCGAAACAAGCGACCCCACCGGGCTTGCCCCGGTGGCTCGCGGGATTCTGCTCTACTCGGACTTCACTCGAAACCAATCCACTGAGTAGTGCAAGATCCCGCGAGCCACCGACACCAGGTCGGTGGGGTCACTGGATTCAGGGCTAATCCCCGAAGCTTCACAATGAAATCCGTAAGCAGTATCAGTTTTGGACAAAGAACATCAGCTATCGGAGCGCCTCGGGCGGTCATCGGACGGGCTCCACCGATCTCCAACACGTCCTGACTACTGACAGAAGCAAACGCTAACGCGTCGGCACTTGTCACGCATCCGATGCAAATTCGAGCAACGTGAGATACTTAACCACTAAGTGTGAACCAAGAAGGAGAGTAGCACCCATGAGTAAGTCACAACGCAGCAGATTTGTCATGTCAACTTTGTTAGCGCTCTTGGCCATGACTGTGGCCACGAACAGCGCTATGGCGCAAAAAGGGCCGGAGAAGAATGCGAAATTGGAGCGCACCCAGGGCGGCGCCCGAGTCACCTTCTCCTCACTGAAAGACTGGAACCTGAAGGGCGAAAACCTCTCGGCCAGAGGACACAATCCGCTCTATTTTCCGCTCAAGCCAGGCTTTCGATACATCATGGAGTATCCCGACCATCCCTGGGGTCTGTTACGCATTGAAGTCCAGGTTCTCGAAAAAACTGAGCCCTTTGACGTACCCGGGATTGGTAAATTCGAATGCGCAGTCGTCCAAGAAGAGGAATTCTACGACGGCGTACTCGACCAGCGGGCGGAAAACTGGTTCTGCATCGACAAGACCACCAACAGTATGTATGCAATGGGCGAAATCAGTTGGGAGATCGACTCCATCGGCCGCAAGGTCTTTGACGGGACGTGGCGTATCGGTGAGGCTGATGGCAATGGCGTGGCGGAGCCGGGTCTGCTGATGCCTGGAACCTTTAACATCGGAGGGCGATACGTCTTCGACGGACATGAGGCCGAGGCTTATGGTTATACAGAGAACATGGAGACCGGAGTCACAGTGGTTACTCCCGCAGGCAAGTTTGAAGATTGTGTCAGAGTACGTGAGTATAGTCTCACCAATCCATCCGATATCACTGACAAGTGGTGGAAAGCTGGAGTCGGAGTCGTCAAGGACACCTCGGACGGCGAGCTGGTCGCGTCCGACGCAGTGCCTGGCTCGGACATGGAGAGCTTCGGAAAACACCATCGTGAGGCGAAGAAGCAGACTGAGCCACCGGTTGCCAAAATCAGTGGGCTGGAAGCACAGGAAATCGCCCTCAAGGAAATACCCGGCAAAGTGACGTCCATGAAGATTGAAAGATTGGGTAAGAACAATGTCTACGCCGTAGAGATCGTCGCCAAGGAAGACGGAAAGGAATGGGATGTCTTCATCGACATCGCGACCGGTAAGGTTATCGGCAAGGACTTCTAGTCACTGTCACTGTCGGGACCGTTGTCGCTTGTGTTTCTGGTTCCCTCTCCCCCGCATCGGGGGAGAGGGTTAGGGTGAGGGGCCTTCTTCAGCGCACCGGGGTCGGGCGTTCAAATTTCAAAATTCGACCCCCGAGTGCGATCGAGACGCAACTGAGCATCAATCGAATTTTGAAATTTGAACGCCCGACCCCTCGCGTTTCAGGGTGTCGTAGCAGGGCGCACGATGGTAGTGTTGTTGCCATCGTGCGACCCCCCCCTTGTTGATGATTTGTTCATTGAACAACGACACTTAGTGGCGTATTCAATTCTTAGCGGCGTATTCAATTCATAAGTGTTTCTTGCCCCTTGTCGGAAACAGAGAGGAATATGAAATGAGAAGCACGTTTCAGGCAGTTGCTGCAGCGGTGACTATGTTGGTTCTTGTCGGCACGACTAGCGCCCAAGAGCCGGGTGATGCAGCCGGCGCGGAAAAACCGCGTACCCAGGAATTCGGCCTGACCACCAAGGAGCTTCAGCAGACCATCGAGAAGGTTGAGGCGTTGATCGCCAAGTACATGCGCGACGCGGGGTTCGAGTACATCGCCTGTGATTTCCAGACCGTGAAAAAAGGGATGAGTGCCGACAAGAGTCTGCCTGGGGTAAGTGAGGAAGACTTCATCGGCAAGTATGGGTTCGGTCTCTCGACTTGGTACACGGGTAAAGCGCCGCAGCTTGCCGAGGGGTACAGTCCGACCAGGGAAGCCTTGGGTCAAAAGAATATTCAGATTTTCAAAAAGCTGTCTCCGGCTGATCAGGTAAAATACAACCGTGCCCTCTTCGGCGAGAACACCGACGCCTCATTCGCGGTGGGGCTCGAGATCGAAAACTTCTCGCGGTGTGGTGGTTGCACTCGCAAGGCCATCGAGCAGGTGTTCAAGCCCGAACAATTAAAGCCGGACTACATTAACCCACAGGATGCCCGCATCAAAAACCACCCAATGATGACAACCGCTCTGAGGGTCTTTGCCAGCCAGATGCGCGAAGCGGGTCTCCCGTACAAGCATCCGGATGAAGTCGAGGCCGATATCAGGGAACGGCTCAATGTGCTCACCAAAGGTGGTACGATTTCGGTCGAAAAGATGTCGCCGGCACAACTGGCGGATCTCAAGAAACTCCAGGAGTATGAGCGCACGGTCGCCATGAAGAACTTTGAGTTGCAAGAGACTGTTTTCGATCCGATTGAGGAGCGAATCGAGTTTCAGTTGGCCAAATGAGTCGGCCGATCAAAGACAAGTCGTGGGCGGGAGCCTGGTCGAACAGGCCGGGTTTTCCGCAGTATGCTAGGTTGTGACGCAGCGGCTGTGCCGCCACGGACGCAGGGTCGCTGCACACACAAAGTGTTCCAGTGGAGGTCTATTTGATGACATCACAACCTGCCAGACGCGTCTGGTCGTGTTTGTTGGCGATGTTGGTCACAACTCTGGCCACGGACACCGCTACTGCGCAGAGAACGCCGGAGAAGAAGGGGTTAGAGCGCACCCAGGGAGGCGTCCGGCTCAGCTTTGCCTCAATGAAAGACTGGAACTTGAAGGGGGAGAACCTCTTACCAAGAGGACACAATCCGCTCTGTTTTCCTCTCAAGCCAGGCTTTCGATACATCATGGAGTATCCGGAACATGCCTGGGGTCCGTTCCGCACAGAAGTCATCGTTCTCGACAAAACCGAACCATTTGACGTTCCGGGTATTGGTAAGTTCGAATGTGCAGTCGTGCAGGAAGAGGAGTATTACGACGGCGTACTCCACGAGCGGTCGGAAAACTGGGTTTGCATCGACAAGACCACCAGCAATATTTACGAGTTTGGCGAACTAAGCTGGGAGATAGACCACCTAGGACGCAAGGTCTTTAGCGGATCGTGGCGTGTCGGCGAGCCGGATGGCAATGGCATGGCCGAGCCTGGTTTGCTGATGCCGGCCACCTTCAACGTGGGAGCGACATATATCTTCG
The DNA here is from genome assembly GCA_964430385.1 of uncultured Planctomycetaceae bacterium. GTDB lineage: Bacteria > Planctomycetota > Planctomycetia > Planctomycetales > Planctomycetaceae > CAYSHJ01. Next base: position 5,353 of record CAYSHJ010000902.1, on the reverse strand, counting down.
ACGGACATGAGGCCGAGGCTTATGGCTATACAGAGAACATGGAGACGGGGATCACACTGGTTACTCCGGCAGGCAAATTTGAGAATTGTGTGCGAACACGTGAGTATAGCCTGACCAATCCATCGCTGGTCACCGACAAGTGGTGGTGTCAAGGAGTGGGACTCATCAAGGAGACATCTGAGGGCGTGCTGATCGCGTCCGACGCACTGCCCAACACGGACATGTCGAGCTTCGGAAAATACCATCGGAATCCGGTGAAGCTGATTACGCCACCGGTTGCAAAATTCAACGGGTTGCAAGCAACGGGCATTGCACTAAAGAAAATTCCGGGCAAGGCCAAGTCCACGAAGGTTGAGAGATTAGGAAAACGCAATGTCTACGCCGTGGAGATTATTGCGACGGAAGGCGGATTGAAATGGGACGTCTTCGTGGACATCGAAACCGGCGAAGTTGTAGGGACGGAGAATTAATCCTCAAACAAGCGAACCCCACCGGGATTGCCCCGGTGGCTCGCGGGATTTTGCACTACTCGGCGTCACGCGAAACAAACGGCTCAGTAGTGCAGAATCCCGTAAACCACTGGGGCAAGCCCAGTGGGGTCGCAAGAAATCAAACACAAGAGAAAAGGGGAATTTAAGCGATGTGTTGCTTTCGATTTCAGTATTTGGCAGCCGTGGCTGTGCCTTCACTTTTAATGTTCTGGGCGCTGGTCGGCGCCCAAGACAAAACGACCGAAAAACCGCAAGACCACCAGGAATTGCGGTCCGGCGATTTCAACGACCAATCCACCACCATCGACAACGAATGGTTCCCCTTGAAGCCGGGGACGCGATTTGTTTGGGAAGGAACGATTGTCGACGCCGACGGTGACAAGCAACCGCATCGCGTCGTGTTGACAGTCACCGACTTGACCAAGGTCATCAGCGGTGTCCGCACGGTCGTCTGTTGGGATCAGGATCTCGAAGACGGTGAGCTCGTGGAAGCAGAGATTGTCTTTTTTGCTCAGAATAAGAAGGGCGAGGTCTGGCATTTTGGGCAGTATCCCGAGGAATATGACGAAGGGGAAGTCGTCAAATCGCCGGGCTGGCTGCACGGTTTCGATGAATCCCGGGCAGGGATCCATATGCCTGCCAAACCAAAACTCGGGGATCCGAGCTTCCGCCAGGGTTGGGCTCCCAAGGTTCCTTGGACGGACAGTGCGGTGGTGCATAAGACCGGTCTGAAACTCACGGTTCCTTACGGAAGCTTTGAGGACGTTTTGGTGGTTGACGAGAGCAACCTGGAGGAACCGGACTCGCACCAGCTCAAGTACTACGCCCGCGGAATCGGGAATATCAAGGTTGGCTTCCTGGGTAAGGACGAGAAATCAGAGAAATTGGAACTGACGAAAGTTGAGAAGCTCGACGCAACAGAGATGGCCGAAGCCCGCGAAGCGGCGTGGAAGCTCGAGCAGAAGGCCGCCGAAAGACTCCAGGAAGTCTTCGGTGGATTGAAACCATCGGAGCGCTTGTTTGGAAAGCTGACCGAGGAACGAGCCAAGGAAATCGCACTTCAGAGGGTCAAGGGCAAAGTTACGGACGCGGCCATTGAGACAAAATTCGAGAAAGAAACATTCGTCGTCGAAGTGCTGACGGCTGATGGAGAGGAAATCGATGTCGTCATCGACAGCGAAACAGGCGAAGTGTTAGCTACGGAACAATGATTGTTGGTCTCTGTTTCAAGAAATCGAGATCACAGTGCTAACTGAGACTTTCGACATCGGAGGGCTTGGAGATGTTAAGATCAATACGAGGCCATCTGGGCAAGAGAACATTAGCGGTGGCGCTCATTGCAGCATTCGGTTGGTTCAGTTTCTCGGGCGACAGCGCCATGGCGCAGACCAGCAAGACGCGGTTCTCGTCAGCCAAAGATTGGAACTTGAAAGGAGAGAATCTCGCGGCACACGGGGTGAATCCGTACCATGATCCTCTTGTCCCAGGCCATAAAAGCATCTTTGAGAAGCCAGACCATAAGGATGGGGGCTATTACCGCAAAGAAACCGTTGTTCTCGACAAGACCGAAGAATTTGATCTTCCGGGAATCGGCAAGTTCGAATGTGCCATTGTGCAGGAAGAGGAGTTCCTGGACGGCGTCTTCTTCCAGCAGGTGTTGAACTGGTACTGCATCGACAAGGTTAACAACAATGTCTACTGTTTTGGCGAAATTAGCTGGGAGGTGGACGAGGACGGAAACAAGGTCTTTGACGCGTCCTGGCGTGCCGGCGAGCCGGATGGCAATGGTGTCGCGGAGGCGGGTTTGCTGATGCCGGGAACCCCTTTGGTGGGAGCGAAATATATCTTCGATGGAAGTGAGGGGGACGCTTTTGGTGGAGCCGAGATCATTGAGACCGGGGTGACAGAGATCACTCCCGCAGGCAAGTTCGAGAACTGTGTGAGAATCCGTGAGCATAGTCTCACCAACCCGGATGAGATCACGGATAAGCTGTTTTCTCCGGGAGTTGGACTCATCTTCGACAGCGTCGATGGTCGGCTGGTCGCCTCCGACTCAGTGAAGGGAACGGACCTGGCGAGTCTCGGAAAACACCATCGCGAGCCTAAGAAGGCGGTTGTGCCACCGGTCGCAAAAGTGACCGGGGCACAGGCCACTGAGGTCGCACTTCAGGAAGTACCGGGCGAGGCCACTTCCATCGTTATCGAGAAAAAGCTTGGCAAGCACGTGTACGTCGTGGAGATCGTTGCGAAAAAAGACGGAGTGGAGACCGATGTCTTCGTTGACATCGAGACCGGAAAAGTGATTGGAGTTGAAAAGTAGTGATACCACTCGCGGCGGCCATCGCGGAGACATTCGTGGCGCATACCTGACGCAGTTTGCATCGGCAACGGACGCTGGCGTCGTCCGCCACGAATGTCTCACGCCAAGCCGCGCGAAGTATATACTCGACGCGGTCACGAATGAGATATTGTCGTTTGGGGTCACACTAACCCGAAGCGTAAGCAAGGGAGCTGTTGTGGATCTCGCTTACGCTTCGGGTTAGTGTGCGAGCCGACCGCGTGGAGTCTATGTAATTTCTACTGTGACCGATCGGCGAACGGGGGGGCGTGAGCCCCCTGGTTTGCCGCGGAAACCAGGGGGCTTACGCCCCCCGTTCACCGGGAAAAATGAAAGGTGAAAGACATGAGAAACGAACTCTTCACAGTTGTCGCCGTGTTTGTGCTCGCCGGCAGCGTCGTTAGGGCCCAAGCTCCGACGGATCAGGCGACCGAAGAATTCGGGATGACTCAGAAGGAACTGGTCCAGGCCGTCGAGAAAGTGGAAGGGTTGATTGCCAAGTGCATGGCGAAACAAGGGTTCGAGTACATCGCCGCGGACTTCAAGACGGTCCGCAAAGGGATGCAGGCCGATAAGCGAGAGTCCGGACTGAGTGAGGAGGAGTTCATCGAGAAGAACGGGTTTGGCGTGGCGACAAAGTACACCGGAAAACCACCGCAACTTGCGGACGGTTACAGTCCCGCCAAAGTCGGCTTGGGTGAGCAGAACATTCGAATCTTCCAGAAACTGTCTCCTCAGGATCAGGTGGCTTACAACCGCGCTCTCTTTGGCGAAAACACGGACGCCTCGTTCGCCGTTGGGCTGGAGACCGAGAATTTCTCGCGCTGCGGCGGTTGCACCTTGGAGGCGATCAAGCAGGTTTTCAAGCCCGAGCAGTTGAAGGCCAGCTACTACAACCCGATCGATGCCAAAGTCCGTAATCATCCAGCGATGAAAGCGGCATTGCGGTTGTATCAAGCGGAGATGAGCAAGGCCGGTTACAAGTACAATCACCCGGACGAAGTCGAACCCAATGTCCGAGAACTGCTGGCGGCCATCACAGGCGGCGGAACGATTCCCGTCGAAAAGATGTCGCCAGAACAGCAGGCTTCTCTGAAAGCGCTCAGGGCCTATGAGTTAAAGGTCGCAAAAGTCAGCTTTAAGCTACAAAAGACAATCTTCGACCCGGCTGAGGAGAAGGCCCAGAAGGAGTTATTTTCGCGCGACGTCAAATGAGCGGTGGTTGCCGAAATGCAACATGACGGCGCGGCGACGCCGAAATCCGGAATCCGCACTCGAAATCCGAAACAAACACCGAATTCTCAGGACATACGCCCGACGAATGTGGCATAGTCACGCAGGACAGCAAACGTTTGAATTCTTTGCCTGTTACATCCGTGGCCAATTATTCTGAGTGAACACCGTGAGCAAAAAACGCATCGTCGTCGCGTTCTTGATCGTCGTACTTCTGGTGGCTGTCGCGATCGGAGCTTGGGTCGCCGGATCGGGCATCCAGTCTCCCGCGGAACGCGCCGCGCAAACCGCCCCCCCCACGCCGTCGCCGATTCTCGTGCCGGTTGAACAGCGCGTGCTCAGTTCCGAGATCGTGGCGCGCGGCAGCGGCAGGTTTGGTTTGCCACAGCCGATCTCACTGGCTCCGTCGACGTTGAAAGCCAAAGCCGGGTTGATCACCACGGTGCCTTTGCCGAACGCTGAATTGAAGGACGGTGATGTGATGCTCACCGCCTCCGGACGTCCCGTCTTCGTTTTGCAGGGTCGGATTCCGGCCTACCGCGATCTGGTTCCTGGCATTTCGGGAGCTGATGTCAAGCAGTTGGAGGCGGGACTCGCACGACTGAAGTTTGATCCGGGTTCCGTGGATGAAGTTTTTGACGAGCAGACGAGCGCCGCCGTTGTCGAGTGGTACAAGTCGGCGGGCTGGGAGCCGTTTGGACCGACCCCCGAACAGATTACGAATCTCCGAACTCTCGAACAGAATTTGAGCGACGCGACAAGAAATCAGTTGAAGTCGGCTGCGGCGGCCGCAGCCGCGGCTCTACCCGTGGAATCGGTGCGGGCCACTGCGGAACTCGCCAATAAGACGGCTGCCGAAGACGTTGAGGCCAAAAACGCTGCTCGGGATAAGGCGACGGCGGACCTGGCGAACGCGGAGCGGGCCATCGAAGCCGCGCGCGCCACGGCGAATCATAAGAGTCGAATTGCCGCCGCTGAACTGGCGGTCAAAAACGCCGACCGGGTGCGGTTGATTGCCAGGTCGAAGAACCAGTCACCCCTGGCCGTCGACGCGGCGCGCACAAAGGCTGACGAAGCGAACAAGGCGGCCGCCGCCGCCGTCGCGGCCAAGATCGCAGACCGGGCTTTAGTCGTCTTGGATCCACGCTCCTTAATCACGTCCCGGATGGCCGCCGATGCCAACCTCGAACTGGCGCGGGCCTCTTCCAGCACCACGCGACTGGACGGCGAATTAGCCGTGCATAACGCGGAACGTGACGCCAAACTGGCTGTCGAGCAATTCGAACTGGCG
>CAYSHJ010000901.1:0-1917 GCA_964430385.1 uncultured Planctomycetaceae bacterium | reverse complement strand
CGGGCGTCGTGGTCAAGATGGGCGGGTCGCGCATCGAGGCCATGCGCGGCAACTCGCACTTGATTGCGGAAGGGACGTCTGTGGACCCGGTGATTATCACCTCGATCAACGATGATCGCTTTGGGTCCGGCGGAACATTCGACACCGGCAACAATCAGTCGATCGTCGCGGCCAATCCCGGCGATTGGGGCGGCTTGATGTTCAACGCGGTGTCGCGAGGCAGCATCGATCACGCCTACATCACCTACGCCGGCGGGCAGATTCCCATCGAGGGCAGCCTGGCGGACTTCAACACCATTGAAGCGCATCACGGAGCCAAGCTGCGCGTGGCCAACAGCACGTTCGAGAACAATGCCGACGGCGTCGGCACGGGTGGCACCCGCAACGGCCGCGGTTCCAACAGCGCCGCCACGATCTTTGTGCGGCAGGCCCAGCCAATCATCGTCAACAACGTCTTCCGCAATAACGCCGGCAGCGTGGTCCACATCAACGCCAACGCCATGCTGTCGACCTTCCAGCGCGACACGGGTCGCAGCACTGGAGCGATCGACGATTTCGAGCAGTTCGCCGACAACCACGGTCCGCTGGTCCGGCTGAATCGGATGACGGACAACGACATTAACGCCATGGAGGTCCGAGGCGAGACACTGACCACCGAGTCCGTCTGGGACGACACCGACATTGTGCATGTGCTCCGCAGCGAGGTCAGAGTCGACCAACACCACACTTACAGCGGCATCCGCTTGCAGAGCAATCTGGGCGAAAGCCTGGTCGTCAAGCTGCAAGGCGCGAACGCGGGCTTCACGGCGGACGGCATCTTGTTGGATATCGACGACCGCATCGGCGGCACGGTCCAAATTGTCGGTCAACCCGGCTTCCCGGTGGTCATGACGTCGCTGAGAGACGATTCGGCCGGAGCCAGTCTGGATCCGGACGGTTTTCCACAGACCGACACCAACAATGATGGAATCGACATTGTCAACAATACGACGGGAGTCCAGGTCGCGGACGGACTTGACGACAAGACCGGGTCGACATTCACGGGTACGCAGCCGACCCCAGGCAATTGGCGCAGTTTGCGGTTCCTGAAGAACAGCAACGACCGCAACGTCCGAGTCGATTTGGAAACGGAAGACGCCAACAACGGCGGCATCGAAAGCAACGACAATCAAGGAAACGCTCAGTTATTGGGCGAACTGGCTCCGCAACACGTGAGCACGCCGGTGGCCGATCCGCTCGGACAGACGGTGCGGCTGGATGGCGACGACAACCGGCCGCTGGGTTTCGAGGTCCACGGCTTCATCAGCGCGGACGACCCGGGCGATGTCGATGTCTACAGTTTCAAGGCGACCGCCGGCTCCGAGGTTTGGTTCGACCTGGATCGCACCCGAGGTACGGCGCTCGATCCGGTCGTCGAACTCGTGCAGTCGGACGGCACGGTTCTGGCGCGTGCTCGTCATAACGGCACTTCAGTCGACTTGACCGGCAGCGCTCAATCCATGACGGAGTTTGCTTACGATGGCGGCGATTTCTACACGTTCAACTTCCGTGACACCGGCTTCCGCACCACGTTGCCCGGCGCCGTGGGAGCGGTGGGAACGTATTTCATTCGTGTGCGCAGCAATCAAGCCTCGGCGGCCGCGCTCGACAGCACGCTCGACGGCGGACTGACCCGGGGTGAATATCAATTGCAGATCCGCCTGCGGCAGGTCGACGAGAAGCCTGGTTCCGTGGTCCGCTTCGCCGACATTCGCTACGCCGTCACTGGCATTGAGTCTGAGGGACTCCCGGCGCACTCGCCGTTGCTGTCGGAAGGGACCGAGACAACGGGGGCCAATGGTTCCAACCAGACGCCGCAGCCGCTCGGCAACTTGTTGAATTCCGACCGCAACACCATCAGCGTCGGCGGCACACTCG
>CAYSHJ010000900.1:0-1694 GCA_964430385.1 uncultured Planctomycetaceae bacterium | reverse complement strand
TTGTTGATCGGCGGTGTGGGAATCGACTCGCTGACAGGTGACTTGGGAGACGACTCGTTGTTCGGTGGTGATGACATCGACAAGCTGTCCGGCAGCGATGGCAACGACTCGCTCGAAGGGGGTAACGGCAACGACAGTCTGTTGGGCGGCAACGGCAACGATTCGATCAAAGGGGGCTTGGGCAACGACATGCTCACCGGTACTGCGGGACTCGACACGCTCGACGGGGAGGTAGGCAATGACTCGTTGTACGGGGGCAATGATGCCGACTTGTTGATCGGCGGTGTGGGAATCGACGCGCTGGTGGGCGAGCTGGGCGACGACTCGTTGTTCGGTGGTGATGACAGCGACACGCTGTCCGGCAGCGATGGCAACGACTCGCTCGAAGGGGGCAACGGCGACGACAGTCTGTCGGGCGGCAACGGCAACGATTCGGTCAATGGGGGATTGGGCAACGACAAGCTCACCGATTCGGCGGGACTCGACACGCTCGACGGGGCGGAGGGAAACGACACGCTGTGGGGCGGCGACGACGCTGACTCGCTGATGGGCGGCGCGGGACTCGATTCCCTCAACGGCGATCTCGGCGACGACGTGGTGTTGGGCGGCGACGATGCGGACACGCTGTTCGGCGGCGACGGCAACGACACCGTCGAAGGGGGCAACGGTGACGACACGCTTTCGGGCAGCGCGGGCAATGACCTCGTCAAGGGTGACGCCGGCAACGACACGGTGCATGGCTCGCTTGGACTCGACACGCTGGAAGGGGGCGACGGCAACGACGACGTTTGCGGCGGTGACGACCCCGATTTCGTTTCTGGCAACGCCGGCGATGACACGGTCAACGGCGACAACGGCGACGACACGGTCAACGGCGATGACGGCAACGATGTTGTCAGCGGCAACGCCAACAACGATCTCGTTCAGGGTGGTGCCGGAGCAGACCTGCTGTTTGGCGGCGAAAACGATGACGTCCTGCGCGGCGGCGACGACAACGATACACTGAGTGGCTATCTCGGCAACGACGCGTTGCTCGGTGAGAGAGGCGATGACTCGCTCAACCCCGGCGACGGCCGCGATCTGCTGATCGGCGGCACCGGCGTCGATCTTGCCGATGGGGGCAACGGTGAAGACATCCTCATCGGCAGCACGACGACGCACGACGCGGACAACGCGTCGCTGCGAGCGATCGTCACCAGTTGGGCCGGCGCGAGTGCTTACGCGACGCGCGTCGCCGCGCTGCAAGCCGTGACCTCAAACCCGCGATTGCAGTCGGATGAAACGGTGGTCGACGACGGCGTGATCGACGGACTGTTCGGCGGCAACGACCAAGACTGGTTCTTCTTGCCTGGTTCCGGGCAGTCGGCACACGTTGACGAAGGCGACGGCCACAGTCACCTGGGCCGCATGCCGCAGAACCTCGATACGCTCAGCGACCGCCAGGACACCGAGCAGCTCAATTCGAAGATTCCGCACGCCGGCAACGCAACGCTGATGCGCGAGCACTTCGCACTGTTCGCGCTAGTGGATCACGAGCTGGTGACACACACGGCCGTGCAATCGGGATCGTGGTCCAATCCGGCGGTGTGGCAGAACGGCGTCTTGCCGACGGACGGTGCGCGCGTGTTGATCGCGTCGGGCGTGACGGTCACGGTGGACAGCGTGTTGACGACCGTGCTGAAGGCGATCCGTGT
>CAYSHJ010000899.1:0-1690 GCA_964430385.1 uncultured Planctomycetaceae bacterium | reverse complement strand
CGCCGTCCTGGCGCGGTGGGCAGGTCCGCTACCGCGGCTGGCCTACATCACCGACGCGGGATCGCATCCGCGTCGCTATTACGATACGGTGCTGAGCCCAGCCCTTTGAAGGTGTTGTTATCACGTCCATGTTACCCGGCTTCGCGCTTTGATCACTCGATAGGTCGAAACATGCGGCTTTCGCTTGTGACGGATGCGCTTGGGCCTTGGCTTCTTCGGACCGCGCGTCGACTTGCGGAGACGCTCCATCTTCACGTATTTGGCGGCTTGCTTGAGCGCGAGCGCGAGCGTCCGCGGCGTTGCATTTCCATACTTGGCCGTCCAGTTTTCCGGCGAGCTGACGATGTCCAACGCTCGCCAGTCGGCGATCACATTTTCCGTCAGATAGTAGTCCGACGTTCTGTCGGCCGCCGGCTGGCCATGCACGGCCGCCAGCGCCGTGCGAACGACACGCAGCGCGTTGTAGGCAATCAGCGACATCGTGAACGCCAGCAATGCCGCGCCAGGATGGCCAAGCGTCTTGATCTCACCCTCGAATACCCGATCCAATTCGAAGAATGCCGTCTCGATTCGCCAGCGCCGACGGTATGCCTCGGCGACTTGCAGCGCCGTGACACTCGGAGGAAGATTCGTGAACACCTGGATGGACAAATCGCCGTCCCGCGTCGCGGACTTCAGTTTCACGCGAACCAGACGCGCCTCAATCGAACCGCCCAAAGCATCTTCGATTACAACGGGTGTCTCATGCACGACGCCCGTTTCGCTCACGGCAACTTGTCGCTCCGGTCCGGTCGCGCGAAAGGGAGCATTCCGCGCATGTTGCCGGATGACGAAGAGCGCGCCGCGCTGTCCGATTTGCCGCAGAATGGCCGACGTGCAGAAGTTTCGGTCCGCAATCCACAGTTCGCCCGCCTGAATGTTGGCGAACACTTCGCGCATAATATGACGCTCCTGCGTGTAGCTGTCTTCGCAGCAATAGACGTCGGAGATCATTCCCAAATCCGCGTTCCACACGACCAACGACTTCCCGGGCAACGGCCCGCTGGCAATCGTTCGCAGTTCCTTGATACGGTGCTCGGTGGCGGCGAGTTGGTTGCCATCCAGAATGCGGATATTGTATCCGGGGATGAGCGGTCGCTCGGAAACTCCGAGCTCTACGATCACTTGTGTCATGCGTTCCGCCGAATGACGGAGGAGGGCGCGACACACGGTCGGATCGGTCGCGTTCAGCTTGTTGTAAACCGACTTGAGCGAGACGTCGAACTTGTCTCGACAGAACTGAAAAGCCGCGCTCACGCTGCGGCGAGCCCGGCACACGACCAGGGTCATCAGATCGACGATGGAGGAGAACAGCAGAGTGCGAGTGTACTGGTCGTCACGGGAGTTTTCGAACACCTCGTCGACGGCGTCGGATTCGAGCGAGTGCTCCAAAACCATCCTGACCATAACGGCTTCGGGAGCCTCCTGAACAAGCCGCTTGTAATTGGACCCCTGCAACATGGCAGCCCTTCCATGAAAAATTGTCGGGTTTTGTCAGTGAACATCTGTACTACAGCGGCCGTATTAAAAAAGTTCACCTTCAAAGGGCTGCTCTTTGGGGCCTACTCGACGGGCGGAACCGTTAGGGTTTGACATAATTCAGAGACAATTCTGAAAACCGGAGAATCATAAGATGGATGACGGTTACCAT
>CAYSHJ010000898.1:0-5829 GCA_964430385.1 uncultured Planctomycetaceae bacterium | reverse complement strand
CCATTCATCCGCGAAACTTCGTGGGTCACCTCATCGTTAGATCGACCCGCTTTCGATTAATTTGGCGAATCGGGCAGCGCTCCCAGGTCGAGCACGAAAGAAGAGTTCGGGCTCAACTCCTTCGCACTCAGAAAGGAGTCCGCCGGTGGCGGTCTCGATGACGTCGATTCGCAAGTAGAGCGGCATTCGGCACGCGCGACCTCCGCGATAAGCAAACGCACGTGGAACGGCGGCTGCGGTCCGATCACCCAGTTCGCGCACGACCGGTGGCGGGTCAGCGAAGCGGAGCGAACCTCCGCGCTCGGCATGCACCATGATCTGGCCGCGAGCGGGGAGCTTGTGAATGCCGTGACTGTACTCTCCGCCGAAATACACGAGAGACCATTCGCCATTCGTCTGAATCTCGGGCAGAAAGGGCTGCACCAATTGAGCCCCGCGCTGACAGCGATCTGCGAACTCTTGCTGAAATGCCCGCGCCGCCTGGCGATCAGGTAAGAACTCCAATCCCGCTCCGGCGGCCGACACGGCGGGCTTGATGACGGCGGCGACGTGTTGCTCAACAAAGGCTTTGAGATCAAACGACTCGCCAACTGGGATCAACTGTGTGGGAACGATCGGTACGCCGACCGCCGCGAAGTCAAGCAAGTATCGCTTATCCATGAGCCAGAGCATCACCTGCGGCTCGTTCTCAACGACCAGTCCCGTTGCGGCGAGCATTTCGAGCCAGCGCAGAAAACCCTGGCGCTGCTCGTCGCTATCCATGTAATCCCAAGGGGAGCGGATGATGAGGCGATCAAACTGATCTGCCAGCCGCGAGGTTTCAACTCCCCAGACCACGGCCGAGACCTGGTGCCCGCGTTGCCGGAGTTCATCGATCAGCAACTGGTCGTCAGGTGTAAACGGCGGCTCGGTTGGCACGAAATCCGGCTCGGCCGCAGTGGGAAAATAGTCAGCCAGCTTTTCGGCACCGGAGGTCACGATACCGATACGCTGGGGTTGCGGAGTTATCATGAGGGTGAGCAATCTCAAAACAAACGGGGACAACAGTTGAAGATGCCTACGCCGCCAAGCGGCTCACTGAGGCGAACAGTAGACGAGATTCTGCCAGTGTTGGCATCAGACCGCGAAAGCACCTGCTTTCGCGGAAAGGCTGTGATCATATCGTGGCAGTGGCCTAAGATGGGTCTACTCCTTTGTTAGCAGCGCCATTGCCGCGTTATGTCCAGCGATGCCGCTGACTCCGCCACCACGTCGGGCTCCCGCGCCTGCGAGGTAAATGTGCGGATCATCGGTTTCAGCGCCCCAGAGTTGCTGATCAGCACCTTCCTCATCGTCGTCAAGGAACGGGAAATCCAAGTCACGATGGAAGATGTTTCCACGCGGCAGGTAGATGTCCTTCTCCAAATCGAGCGGTGATTTCACTTCAATCGCCAGCGAGCCATCGCGGCAGGGAGCGAGGACGGATTCGATGGGGTCGAGTAAGTATTGATTCAGGCTGGCGATGGCGCGCTCCTTGGCCCGTGCTTTGACTCGCTCCGGATCGGCATCGAAGAGTTTCGCCGGGGTGTGCAGTCCAAACAGGGTGAGCGTTTGAAAACCTTTCTCGATCAACTCTGGGGATAGGATGGTGGGATCGGTCAGAGTATGGCAATACATCTCCAGCGGCAGTGGCTGTGGCATCTCTCCCGCACGAGCGGAGATGTAGGCAGCTTCCAATTGGGAGTCGCATTCATTGACGTGGAACGTGCCAGCAAAGGCGAGCCGTGGGTCCACGCCCGACTTCAGCCGTGGCAGACGCGACAGGAGCATGTTGATTTTCAATTGTGACCCCTCGAGAGACACCGGGGAAGCGCGCCCGCGCAAGCGAGCAAGATGCTGGGGCGCGGCGGCAAAGAGCAGATCCCGGGCGCGATAGGCATGGCCCGATTCCGTTTCAATGCGGACCCCCATCGGACCGCTTTCCAGCGCGGCGACCTTGGATTGGAGTGCGATCTCCACACCGTGCAACATGGCGATGCGATACAGCTCCTTGACCAACGCTCCCATACCACCCTGCGGCACTCGCCACTGTCCGGTGCCATTTCCAATAAGGTGATAGAGGAAACAACGGTTGGCCTGCAGGTCATCTGCCGAAGCAAAGGTTCCGATGAGCGCGTCGGTCAGAACGACGCCTCGCACGAGGTCATCACTGAATCGATTGCGAATGACTTCGCCAATCGGGATCTCCATCAGATTGCGCCACACCTCCGGCAATCCCATTTCGGACTTCAGTTTCGCCGCAGTCTTCAGAGGCTGGAGCATGGAGGGCGCAAAGCGCTGGGCCAGCACGGCAATCTCGCCGTAAAACTCGTGCCAGGCCTTGCCTTCCCGATCCGATCCGGTCAGCCGACGGAAGCTGCTCGAGGTCGTTTCATCCCACTCCGTGGAAACCAAGAGTCCATCATCGCGCCCCTCACGGTGATATGGTGTGTAGGAAGAGACGGAACGTCCGAGGGTCTTGAAGTGGATGCCTAAATCACTCACGATCTGGTCGGGTAGCAGTGAAACCAGATAGGAATAGCGAGACAGCTGGGCCTCGTATTCGGGAAAGGGTTTCACACTGGTCGTGGCACCACCGAGTTCGTCGTGTGCTTCCAGCAGCAGAACAGTTTTTCCTGCTTTGGCCAGATAGCTCGCAGCCACAAGTCCGTTGTGCCCGCCGCCGACGATGATGACATCATCAAGTTTATGGTTGTGTTTCACGGTTTCGTTTCTGCTAGGAATGTGCTTGTGTGAGTGCCGAGCCGGAGTGGCCCAGGGTGGGCATCGGAGACGGGGTAAGAGGGGGCATTACGCGAAGGTATTCCCGATCCCAAGCGGCCGGAATACTCTCTCGCGGCGAATACGGCCCTGGCTGATATGCGCGCGATGCGATCCCTTGCTGACTGAGTTCGCAGACACGCCAATCCTGTTTGTTCGTCATGTTCCAAAACTCGACCGCATCCTCCGGGTTGTAGCCGGGGGCGTTGACTCCAGCCGCTTCCGGGTGAAAAAACCAATCGCATTGAATCAGCGTCTGTTCCGGTGACTGCGGCCAGAGTTGGTGCACCATCACATACTCCGGATGCAAGCTCAGAAGCATGTTGGGGAAAATGGAGTAATAGAAAACGCGGACATGATCCTCGTCGTGGATGTCGCCGACGGGCAGCGCGCAGACGTTGCCGCTCATCGTCAGGCTCTTGCCCTTCGCGATCGACATGAACCCGCCAAGGAACGGTCCTTCGGAGAGATCGTTCTCCGACGAATCGGAGGGCGTTATCTTCGAGAGCAATGGATGCACGCTCGGACAGTGATAGCACTCCGAGTAGTTCTCGATGATCAGCTTCCAATTGGCCCGCACGTCATACTCGATCCGCCGGGCCGAGCGCAGCTGCGGTAGATTCCAGTGCGAGAACTTCCCGGCCAGCGGAGCAAACGCCTGCTCCAGCAGCCTCGGGTCTTCCGCCAGGCTGACGAAAATAAACCCTTCCCACAGCGCCAGTTTCACCGCATGCAATGAATAGTCAGCTTTATCGAATCCGGGCACGTCGTCCATGTGCGGCGCACCGGTCAAGCAACCCTCCAGCCCATACGTCCAGGCGTGATAAGGGCACCGAATGACAGAGAGGTGTCCGCTCGCCTCCTCGCACAACCGCGTCCCCCGATGACGGCAGACATTGTAAAATCCGTGAATCTCCCCTCCCTTGTCTCGCACCACGATGAGACTTTCTCCGGCCACTGGCTGGACGAAGTAATCGCCCACCCGGGATATCCGACTCTGGTGCCCCACACAGATCCACTGCATAGCAAAGATCTTCGCTTGTTCCTCAGCGAAAACCTCCGGCGAAACGAAGTAGCGCTGCGGCAGCGTCGTCGCCCCGGCAACGTAGGTCTCAACAGTCTTGCGAAAAGCCGACGTGGCGTGCATTGATTTGATGTTGATGCTTGACTCCTCGGAATTGTCTTTCGTGGGTGCCGTGCCGGAAACTCGGACGCAAACGACGACTTTGCTGCCATGCCTCACATGCTGAACGAATACATGAAGACCCTCCCGTCGGGGGAGATTCCGACCCACCCATTGACTCGTCTGGTGAGCGACTTGGGGCTATGGAATTCCAGACTGGAGAATTCAGTCGCAGACAGCCACCATGGACACGTTTGATTTGGTGCCGCATAGGCTACCGGCGTGTTTTGAGCCTCAAGTGGAGCAAGAACTGCCCGCCAGGCCGGCAGATCCGCCGGAGCAACCTTCAGGACGCCGAATGATTTGAAATCCGACGGCCCGATTCTTCCATCGCCTATCGCCTCTTGCACAAAGTTGGCGTCGAGTAGCGCACTCGGCAGCGGCGTGTTGCTGGCGATAATTCTGGAGACGATCTTGATCCGTTCCGCCTACGTTCCTGTCACTTCATTGGGGCGTTTGGAATCGCAAGCTGCCAGCAAGAGGATGAGGAATAGTCCGAGTGATTTGATTGGTGTATGCATATCGGTTGTTGTTCTTGACTGCTAGGAGACTGCCATTGAGGTGAAGGCGGTTGAAGCCGTCGGTGGCCGGACAGTGGGACGCGAAAGTGGGTTGGCTCGAAGGTCATTCACCGCGGGCCCGGAGGCAGGTGTTCCACGAGATACCGCGTGATGAGCATCTGCACGTGAAGCGTGGTGCCCTTGCCTTCAGAGATCCCGTGATCGCGATTGGGATAGACGAAGTAGTCGAAGCGTTTGCCCAATTCGATGAGTCGGTCCACCAGCCCTTCGGTAATCTCGATGTGCGTGTTGGTTTCGCCGGAGCCGGTGATGATCAGCAGGTCGCCGCGCAGGCCCTCGGCGTAGTTGATCGCCGAGCCAGTGCGGTAACCTTCGGGATTCTCCTTTGGTGTGCGCATGAAAATTTCCTGATACTCGGCGTTGTAATACTGCGCCTGAGGCTTCGGCACCACGGCGATGCCGACGTGGTAGGTGTCCGGCTTGCGGAACAGCGCGTTGAGCGTGTTCGAGCCGCCGCCGCTCCAGCCCCAGATGCCCACTCGCGAAAGGTCCACGAATGGGCAGAGCCGCTCCAGTGCCTTCAAACCAGCAGCCTGCTCGTCGGTCGAGAGCGGCCCGAGACTGCCATACACCGATCGTCTCCACGCCGCGCCCTTGGGCCCCGGAGTGCCCCGGTTATCAATTGAGACGACGAGGTAGCCAAGGTCCGCCACTGCCCGGTGGAAAAGGCTGAATCCTTGTCCGCCGTGCCAGTCGTCCAGCACCGTTTGCGCGGCGGGTTCGCCATAGACGAACACAAATACCGGATACTTTTTCGTGGGATCGAAATCCCGTGGTTTGATCATCCAGGCGTCCATCACCACGCCGCCGCCGATGTCGAGTTGGAGGAACTCGGTAGGCCGCGTGATGAGCGGCTTGATCCGGGCGGCCGGACCGGCGTTGTCCTCCAGCATACGCACACTCCGGTGTTCCGGTAGTTCCACCAGGTCCGTAACCGGCGGCTTGTCAAAGGCGGACCAGGTGTGGAACGCCCAACGGCTGTCGGGTGAAAACACATAACTGTGCGAACCGGGCTGGTCATTCGGGGTCAAGCGTTCGGGCGTGCCAGTTTCATCGAGGCGAGATCGGTAGAGATACCGCTGGGTCGCGTTGGTCGGCGAGGCGTAGTAGTAATACCATCCGTTATTCTCATCGATCTGGCCGGGCGCGATGAGGTCGCTGCCCGCTGCGGTTATCGGGGTCGGGTCTGAACCGTCGCGCAAGACGACGAAGGCACGCCTCCAACCATCCCGCTCACTGAAGATGACGAAGGTCTTGCTGCCGCGA
>CAYSHJ010000897.1:0-13427 GCA_964430385.1 uncultured Planctomycetaceae bacterium | reverse complement strand
ATGGTTCCGGTTGGGAAGTATATTGCGTGCGACGCAGTTGCCTCTGTGTCATTGTTGGCCAGCCGCTGGTTGGTGGCTGGTGATGTGCTGGCAAAATGCGTGAGTCATCATCATGCCCCGCGAACGCGAGCGGAAAAAACGCTGTCATCGTACACCGAACCGAGTTGGTCCTCGACCGATTTCGTGGCTTTGGATGTTCGTGCTGACGGGTGTCTGCGTCGCCTGGGGAGCTCACCGACCGACATCGCTTGAAGCTCAAACGACGAATGATCCAAAATCGGCGACGTCCGAGAAGTCGGCGGAACCAACCGCGCCCAAATCGGCACCCGCAGTTCCCTCGACTTCGGGCGATTCACCTCATGCCACGAATGGGACCGGAAAACCTCGCGGCTTGCGTCCAAGCCACGATGATGTAATCGAATTGATCGGTCCTGATGGGCAAATGATTTTATTTCCGCGGACGGCTACATCGGAGGCGTTTATCAAGTGGCTTAAGTCCCGCGATGCCAACAATGGCCCGGCCCGTCCGGCATTCAGTGTCAGCAGTGTGTCTTTCGAGGGAACGGTCGCGGCCAATGGAGATTCAACATCACTTGACGCAGTGCTGAAGATTTTCGTCAATCAAGATGACGCGGATGTGCTGGTTCCATTGAAGCTCAACGAGGCGACCTTGTTGAAGGTTGAGCACCAAGGAATGGGCGAAGCTCAATTCGATAAGTTCGATCGAGACACGGGATACGGCTGTTGGCTACGCGGCAAGGGGCAACATGAACTGCGTTTAACGCTCGACCTGCCGATCCGTCAGCAATCCGCCGCGCGTCGCCTGTTACTGACGCTGCCGGTCAGCGCCGTGAACACCCTCAAGTTGGTCGTGCCGCTGGCGAAGGTGTCGGTCAAAGGTCCGGAGCGTGGGGCGGTGAAGAGCCGTTTGCTCGACAATGGCCGTTCCGAAATTCAGGCGTCTTGGCTGGGCAGCTTGCTCGACCTGAGTTGGCAGTCGGTGTCCGAATTGTCCGAAACGAAGGCGGAATTGCAGTCGCGAACTTTGATCTCGGCCGAGTTGCGCGCAGACTTGTTCGTGCTGGACGTGACTCAAACAGTCGCTGCGATCCAAGGCAGCTTTGACAAAGTCACGGTGAGACTGCCTCCCGACTTCGAGGTGTTGGATGTTTCGGGACGTGAGGTGAAGGAATGGAGCGTGTCAGCGGCTTCGCCGTCGCGGGTGATTGTAAGTTTGAAAGCTCCGACGTCGGGCCCCATCGAGTTGAAATGGATTCTGACCGCGAAGATCGCCGCCGACGCCACCAGTTTGCCGGCGGTCGAAGGGTTCGAGATCGAGGACGCTCGGCGTCAAATCGGCTTTGTCGTCGTGATGGCCTGGGAGGGTGTCAATCTTCGCAAGCGCGAAGGCGAAGATCGGTTCCTGCATCCCGCGAGTTTGGCCGAGTTGCGGGACGTCTCGGGGACATTGCCCGCTGGGATGGGGAACGGTGTCGCGAACGTCTACCGTTTCTTGAAGCAGCCATTTCGGCTCGTGCTGGATGTGCAAAAGGTCGAACCGTTTTTCTCGGCCGAGCCGCGACATGTGCTTCGACTAAGTCCCGGAGCAATGGAACTCGAAACGACCGTGCGGTTGCGTGTTTACCGGGGATCACTGGCTGAGCTGAAGTTGCCGTGGAAAACACTCAAGGCCGAAGGCTGGGAACTTGTCCCTTCGGAGACGCCGGAATCCGTGGAGCAAGTGACGATCGAAGACTTGGCCGCCGAGAGCACGTTGCGCGTTCGATTGGTCGACCGCAAGACGCGCGCGGACGGCGCGTTCGAGATTCAGTTGCAGGCACGTCGCCCGATTCCGACCGACGGCACTCCGTTCGATCTCGCGCTGCCGTTTGTCACGTCCGGGAGTCAGAAAGCCGCGACGATCACGGTCGCTCCGCGCGGAAACTTGGAGGTCGAATGGCGGCCACTCGACGTATCCAAGGCTCGACCAGTGACGCCGGATGACGATGTCCTGAAAGTGGCCGAGGCACCTCGCAACGTCACGGCCTGGCGCTGGGAGTCGGACACCCCAGCGTTTTCGGCGAACGTGAAAGTGCAACAGCAATCCATCCAAACAGAGTCGCTCAGTGAGCTGTCGTTCGCCGACAGCAGCATCTCGATAAGCCAGCGGATTTCCTATGAGATCGGGTTTGAGAAATTGAACCAGGTTCGACTCATGGTTCCGCGAGCGATTGCCGACCGCGTGCGGTTCCAAATTCGGAACGAATCCGCTCAGATCAAATCGTTAACGCCCGTGTTCACCGGACTGGAAGTCGATCAACAACGTCAGTGCCGATTGCACCTGGAGCAACCGCAGCTTGGCCGACTCGAGATTCTGGCCGAATTTGCGATCAGTCACACCGCCGATACGAATGCCGACAAGCCGATGTCGGTCACCATTCCGGTGGTTCTGTCGTCCGATGCCGAGTATACGGCCACCCGAGTGCAGTGGAAGACCGGTGAAAAACTCGCGGCAGTTCTGGACGATGCCGATTGGCGGCCGGAGTTGGCGTCGGACAAGACGTCGTTGTGGAAAGTGGCCGGTGCGAAGAATGCCATCGCGTTGAAGGTCACTGCGGCAGCCGACACCGGTTTACAGGATTTCACGGTTCACAGGGCCATCATCCGGACGTTGCTCAGCGAAGGACGGTCGCACTCGCAGGCGCTGTTCGAACTGGACCGGGACGTGCGCGAGCTCACGTTATTCTTGCCGCAAGAAATCTCGCCGCAGGACTTTCGTGTGTGGTGGAATCAAAAGCCTGTGGAATATGTCCCGCGCAGCAGCCCAACCGGCGAAGTCCAGCTCCGTCTGAAGCTGTCGAGTTCTGCTGACGCACAACCATCGCAGCCGGTGGCCGATTCTGGTCAGCCTGTCAAATCGCAATTGTGGTTGGACTATTTCTCGCGAGTTCCGACGCACTTTCATTGGTACAACCAGCATCGGTTGGTCGTGCCCAGCTTTGCGGCAACAGTGTGGGTGGCTCAGACGATTTGGGAAGTGGGGCTGCCACAGGACCAGCATCTCTTCACGACGCCTCAGGACTTCGCCGCGCAGTTCCACTGGCAGCGATCGGTGATGCTGTGGAGTCGCAATCCGAACTTTGGTTATGACCACGTTAACCGAGTCCTGAGCCATGCCACGCCTTTGAAAGACGAACTTGCTGCGTGGGATTCTGTGTGGAGCAATCGAGCGTCGAGCAACGTGTATCCGTTGAGCTGCTTTGGTCCCGCTCAGCCGTTGGTGTTTTGGTCGATGAGTCGTTCGGTGGTCGTTGGTTATGGAGCGGGATTGGCACTGCTGTTGGGTTTCGTGCTGATCCGCATTCCCGCGACTCGGCATGTGCTGACGTTCTTGGTCGTTGGATTCGCGATGGCCCTGACTGCGTTGTGGTTCTCGGAACCGGTCAAGGTCTTGTTGCAGCCGGCGGTTTTGGGAGGCGGCATGGCCGTGATCGCCGCGCTCATTGATCGAGTCGGTCGCCGTGGACGCCAGATGCCGTTGGTGACGTTGTCGTCGCCGAGCGACTTTTACGCGGCGTCATCTTCGTTCGTTCAAGATGCGGGAATGGCGGCCGGCGCGGACGCTCCAACCGTGGCGCCCTACGTTCCTTTGCCGAGCGAACCAATCTCGGCATCGGATCGGGGAGGTCGCGAATGATGAGGAGGCATTTCAAATTTCAAATCTCAGATTTGAAATCTCAGATTGCAATCTGCTTTGCCGTCGTGTGCCTGGCCAACCTGACATTTTTCAGTGAGCTCTCGTTGTCCGCTGACGCTCGGCCGAAAGTGCGACACGTGTTTGTTCCGAGTGCCCAGCCGAAAGTATGGCCGAAACCGCAGGAAGAATTGGAACAGGTGCCGTTCGAGGAGTACGAACTGCTGCTTGAAGCGAATCGCGAGAAGCCTGCGAAGCGGCATGGTGCTCACATCGCGTGGCAGTCGTTGTCGTCAACATTTGACGCGGCGAGAGGCGTGTTGACCGGCGGACGTTGGACGGCCGAGATCCGCGGTGACGCGGCTCGACGGGAATTGATGTCCCTTGGTTCGCTCGATGTCGCTCTTTCGGAATTGCGTTGGTCGGATGGCGATGCCGTTTGGGGCACGGCTCCTTCGGGTGAATCGCTATTGTTGGTCGACGCCACTCAGCGACGGCTCGAAGGAAAATTCTCACTTCAAGGCCGTCGGCTGCGACGCACGTGGCAATTCGACGTGCGATTGGCTTCGGCGACCGTGTCCGAACTCATCTTGCGGGTGCCGGCGGAATATGCAGTGAAATGCGAGGCCGGGAAGGTGCGGGGCTCGCGATCATCCGGCGAAGAAGGCTGGCGCCTGTGGCAAATTGATCTCGGCAGTCTGTCGCGCTGCGAAGTGCTCGTCATGGAATCGACCACGAGTGCTCCGACGGAGTCGGTCGTCGTCTACGAGCAGACGTCGTCGTACGTGCTTCGCGAGGCGGAAGTCGAACTGCAATGCGAGATCACGGCCGAGGTGTTTCACACTCCGAAAGCCACGTTGACGTTCACTGTGTCCGACGATTTGTCGATTTACTCGGTCGGCTTCGCGGGAGACGTACGGCTGCCGTGGCGCGATTTGCCGCGTGTACCGGGACAGGCACGACAAATCGAGGTCAATTTACCGGAACCACAACTGGGTCGACTCCGAACGCTGCAGGTGCTGGCCGGTACCGTGGCCAAGTGGGAGGCGTCGTTGTCGCTGCCACGATTGATGTTGTCGGGCGGCTGGTTCGTTGGCGGACGTTGGAACGTTGCTGTCGACACACCACTGGTCTGGCGAGCGATGCGTCCTGTGGGATTGCGGCTTACCGAAGTCGATGCGAACTCACCGAATGTGCGACGGCTCTCGTTCTTGCAATATCTGGCCGACGCATCGTTGGCGATGGACGTGTCGTATCCGGAGCCGCGATTGTCGGCTCGCTGTTTGCAAGTGCTGCATGCTCAAGACAACGAATGGCGAATATCCGGTGAGTGGCACTGGCAATCGAGTTCCGGCGTGACCTTCGCGACGCGCAGTCGAGTGCCGCCGGGCTGGGAAATTCTTGACGTCCAGTCGCTCGCCGAGACAATGCCGGGCGAGGTTCGGCATTGGGATGTCGTCACGGAAGCGTCGGGCGAACGAGTGTTGATTTGCGAGTTTTCGCGACCGTTGGAAGGACGCTCGACGCAACGCCTGCGGATCGAGGCGCGTCGGCCCCGTTCGCTGACGGCGGAGCGTGAGTCCTTTGAAGGACTCATGCCATTGGACTGTCGTCACGTGGATGAGTTGTTGGCCGTCACAATCCCAGCCGGTTGGCGATGGGACTCGCCGGACGAGGCGGTGCCAGCACCGACGAGCCTGAAGCCCCTGGCCGAACTGTGGCAGGGATTCGATTTGTGGAAGTCCGAATCGGCGCGATGGTCTGCCGCGACATTGCTTCGTCGCACCACCCAGGTCAACACACCCCTGCGGCCGACGGCGGCATTCGCGCGCGAACTGCGAGTGCCGGCAGCGACAACTTCTGACAACGAAGGGGATAAGCCGCCGCCCGCTTCAGGCCCCGTCACGGTGAGTCCCGTGGACAACCCGCTCGATGTGGAGAAAGGCTCCTCCGAACAGACGACGACTTCACGAACTGACAAGTCATCGGCGTTTCGTACCGCGGTCACCGAACAGCTTGTATGGACGTCGGCAGAACTGCGATCGCTGATCTTTCCGGGAGGCGACGGGCACGATGTGCATTGGCTCACGTTGCAGGCGGCGCAGGTCACTCGCGTCGGGCGTTTGGAGTTCGAGTTGTCGGAACCGGCGGAATTGGTTTCTGTTCGCATGAATGCGGTGCGCACGGAAGTCGAATGCGAAGGTTCGCGTTTCCGCCTGCCGTCGATCCCGCAAGGGGGCCTGCAGACGCTGGAGATTCAGTATCGAGTCCCATCGGATACCAATTTTTTGTGGAACCGACAATCCATTCCGGTGCCGCGTGTCGACGCTCCGGTGTTGGGATTTCGCTGGCAGTTCGCGTTGCCGCCGAATGCGCGTCTGGCGGAAGAGCCCAGTCACTTACGGTTGTTGCAATCGCTGGATCCAACTCCCTGGTTGCGTCGTTTGTTTGGTCCCTTGGGACGTGACAGCTTGTTCGAGTGGTTCAACCCATTGTCGCGTCGATCGTGGCAGGAATTGTGGCCCACCGACCAACGCCCGCGCGAGGATGAACGATCGGAGTCGCGATTCGCACCGCTCGGTTGGCGAATTCGCGTGGCGGTCTCTCCAACGCTGCCGGCCGAGGTGACGTGGGTCACCTGGAATGCCGATCAAGTGCGAATTCTGGCGTGGATCAGTCTGCTTTTCAGCCTGTCGATCGGTTGCCTGCTGCGGCGGTTTCGCGTGCAGCCTCGAGTCCACATCGCGGCGATGTGGCTGGGGGTGTGTACAGTTGGAGTTGTTCTATCGGCACCGGTGTATGCCGAAGTGCTGGGCGGCTGCTTAATGGGCACATTGATCGCCGTGCTGATTCCGCGGCGATTGGTCATGAGTTACTCGGCCGCGCGCGAGGCGCGGGCTCGCGGCGCCTTCGAGACGACTGTGGCGATTCAGCGAGTCAGCGGCGCATTTCTGTTGTCGGCTGGCGTGGTCTGTTCCGCGTTCGCGGCGGAGGAGCCGAAATCCGAAATCCAAAATCTGAAATCGGAAATTCCGACGTTTGACGTGTTGATTCCAGTCGACTCGCCGACAGACGCGCTCGCGGAACTGGTCCAGCCTTCCCTGAAGTTACCCTGGGCGTTTGTGCCGAAGGTTTTGATGGATCTCTGGCGCGAACAGCGGCTGCGCGACAGCGATCCAGAAGTGCTGATCGCGTCAGCTCGGTACGTGGTTCAGCTCGATGACCAGCAGCCCTCGGTGCAGGCGGAGTTTTTCGTGCATCGGCTGGTTTCGGAAAAGCCAGTGCAGATCCGCTTCCCATTCGCGAGCGTCCCGTTGGCCGGAACGAATTCCTGCTTGGTGGACGGGCTGGAGCATCGCATCGATATCAATGCGAAGCGTGACGCCCTGCTGCTCGACTTGCCCGCGCGAGAACGGCTGCAAACAGATGATGGGCGATCCAAAGTGATCACGCATCGCGTCACCTTTGAAGTGCTGCCACCCATGCAGTCAATCGACAATCTCTCGCGATTGAAGCTCAGCGTTCCGCCCGTGTTGGCGAGTCAGTTGATCGTCAAGTCACCGCAAGGAAGCGACGTCGAAGCGTCGACTCGAAGAGGTGAAGCGACCACTGACTCCGCGGGCAGAACATGGACTGCTCAGCTTGGGAAATTCAGTCACTGGTCGATGGATTGGAGCCGCTCCGGGACATCTCGGCCGCGCACGATCGCCGAAGTGAATGCCGATGTGTTTTGTCTGGCCGAGTTCACTCCGATGGCGGTACGGCAACGCTACCGTGTGCGTTACGCCGTTTCGTCGGGACAGGTGAATGAAGTGACGTGGGTCTTGCCGCGCGGAGTGCTCATTCGCGACGGCGACGTCCTGGCCGACGACCTCTTGCAGTGGTCGCTCGAATCTGTCGGCGACGGCCGGCAGCGCTGTGTCATGGAATTTTCGAAACCACAAACCGACGAATTCACGGTCGACGTCGCCGGTCATCAGCCGCCGCTGGGCACTTCCGAAAATCCGCGTTGGGAACCGTGGAACATCGATGCATCGGCCACCGAGGCCGATAGGTCGACAGGCGGTGGACGAGTGAAGCTGCAGAAGTTCGCTCTGGGATTGACCACTCTGCCGGGATTCAAAATCGTTCCGCAGCCGGTCGATTTGGAGCACACGCTGCCGCTCACGAAAAGCGACTTCCTGAAAGGCTGGGCCAACGTCACCTTGCCCCGGTCGCCGCAAGTCACCTTGCAGTTGCACTCGCCCACGGGCCTGATGTTTGACATCACGCCCCTGTTGCCGCAGCGAGTAGTCCGTCAGGAATTGTTGCTCAAACTGGGACGCCGTTGGCTCGATTGGGAGCTGCACGCT
The DNA here is from genome assembly GCA_964430385.1 of uncultured Planctomycetaceae bacterium. GTDB lineage: Bacteria > Planctomycetota > Planctomycetia > Planctomycetales > Planctomycetaceae > CAYSHJ01. The sequence goes on along the minus strand of CAYSHJ010000897.1, from coordinate 5,381 downwards.
GAAGTCACGGCCAAGTCAGGCGGCGCGAGCAGCGGCGCGCCGGCGTTTCAGCATGACCTGACGCTGTCTCCACAATTTCGTGTGGATGAGGTTTCCGTGACGGAGGACGAAGCCGAACGGTTGGTGAGCTGGACGAACAACGATCAGCATTTGGCGCTGTTTCTGCGCGGCGAGACGAGCGGGATACAAAACGTCTTTCTGCAAGGTCGCGACACCGTGCCGGCCGACGGACGTCTGACGATTCCGACACGCTGGTTTGACGATGCCGAGATCGCCGACTTCTCTGTACGCGTGAGGCACGATCCCAGTTGGCAGGTACAAGTGCTCGATGACCGCGAGCAACCGCTCACGCCGGTTGAGACCGGCGGTGCGGTCGTCGATCGGCCGGAGTTGTTTCTTGGAAAGTTTCGCGCTGAAGCCGGCAGCCCAACGATCATTGTCCAACTGACGCCGCATGTGCCCGCCAGCTCGGCCCGAGCGTGGACGATTATCGCAGCGGCGCCGAACAACGCTTGGCTGTGGCGGCATGCCGAGCGGTTTCTCGACAACGGCATGATCACCGCACGCCTCTTTTGGCCGAATTCGTGGGCCGCAAACGGTTCCGTCAAGCTCTCTCCGGCGCTCAAGGAACTGTCGCGTCGGCCGGTGCCGGACGGATTCGAACTGACGGTCCAGTCGTTGGACGAAGTGGATGCTCCGCGTGAAGTCCTGTTCGAAACGCAACCGTTGGTTGGCGATGTTTCTTCGTGGCGAATCGCTCCACCCCATGCGTTGGAGGTGCGCGAACGCCAACACGGTTGGCTGATCGCCGAAGAGATGGCTTCGTGGCTTACGCCGCCGAGCGAAACGCGGCCGTGGCAAGATGCGTCGGCACTTTCGGAATCGGTGCGTCGACACCTGCCGACGACGACAACGGCGTGGTCGCAGGTTCTGGTGGCGATGCCCACATTGGAATTGATCAAGCCGGAACGAATGGCAACACCTCCGGCACCCAAGACCGTGTGGATGGACACGACCGTTTGGGTGGCCGATGGAGTGATCTCGCAAGGCCGCACGTGGCTGCTGTTGCAGCCGAACGGCTTGCAGGAGCTGACGCTGCCCCCCGTCGATGGCGTGCATTGGTTGGCGGCGTTCGTCGGCGACACGCCGCGCGAAGTGCCAGCCGACGCGGGTGCGATGCTGACGATTTCGGGCCTGCCAAACGAGCCTTTGGTTTGGCTTTCCATTTTCTGGTCGGCGGATGGTGCGCGGCGCGACCGCATCGTGGCGCGCCACGATGCTCAGTTGCCTGTCCCGGCCGACGCGGCCTTGAAGCCCGCTCGACACGACCTCACCCTGATCTCATCGGGAAACAGCGACCTCTCGTCGACTCGCGGGGCGCGCCGCGTTGAAGGTTGGGACGGCCGCCTGTCGCGCGCGATGAGTTTGCTGCGCGGCTTGCATGTTGATCCGGCGGTCATCGACGGTTCACTCAAGCGACTTTGGCGACGCGTGCAAGAGGACTTTGACGATGCTCAACGCCTGATTGAAGAATTGCCCACCGAGGTTGGCTCCGGCGCGATGGCACGCCAGCGCCTGCAAGCCGTTAAGGCGGAGATGGCGGAACTCGAATCACTCCGCTCGCACGTCCAATTGGCTACGACCTCCGATGCGTTCGCGACCAGTCGCTGGGTCAGTGACACGTGGTCGCAGGTGCCGAGCTCCTGGTCGGCGATTGCCGACCCCGACCAGAACGCGCGACTGTCGGTCATCGTCGTGGACCGCCGCTGGCTGACGTGGTTCATCGCGGTGCTGTCCATCGTCGCCGTGATCCCGCTGTTTCGAGCGTGGCTGCGCTGGGAGACCGGCGAATGGCTGGCCGCACATCCGTATCTGGCTTGGGCCTCCCTGGGAATCATCTGGTGGAGCTGTCTCGCTCCCAGCGTGTTCGGTTTCGGCATGCTCGTCCTCGCCACCGTCGCTGCCGTTCGCGACTGCTGGCACCAAACCCCAGTCGCCGTGCCCCTCCGTGGCTCGAATCCTCACGTCATCCCCTAGGCTCACTTACTTCGGCCACAACTGCCAAACGGTTGTGCCGGTCCCGGCAAGTAGGCAGTAATACGCGAACCAATGCAGTTTGCCTCTCGAAACCATCTGAATGAGCACTCGTAGCGAGACCACACCGACCACGAAGGACACGAACGCTCCGAAGGCCAACAACGGAACTGAATTGCCGGTTGTGGTGCCGCGTAACATCTTGATCCCTTCGAGCAAGACCGCTCCGCCAATGACGGGCACTGCCAGCAAGAATGAGAACGTCGTGGCGGCCTGTTGAGTCAATCCGGTGATCAACCCACCGGCGATCGTGCTGCCCGATCGTGAGATTCCGGGAAAGATGGCGATGACCTGAAAGCAACCAATGGCGATCGCATGCTTGAATGGCAGCCGGTCCAAGTCAATCACGTTGATCGCCAGCCGATGCCCCAACAGCAAGAACGCCGCCGTGACAAACAGACCCAGTCCGGCGACCAGCGGCGACGAAAATGTCTCCTCAAAAAATTTGTGAAACGCCAAGCCGATGACGCCGGCAGGGATCGTCCCCAAGATGACTGCGGTCAACAACCGCGGTTTCTTGAGAAGCCCCCACAGTGCGCGCCAATAAACCACGATGATCGACACCAGCGTCCCCAGATGCAGTCCGATCATCATTTGAAAGCCGGCTTCGTTGGTGGCTTGCGTTCCAAACGCCTTATCCAGCAAAGTGCCCACGATGACCAAATGACCGTCCGAACTGATCGGCAAAAATTCCGTAATGCCTTGCACCACGGCCAAGATCAACGTCTGCCAAAGCTGAGCTCCATCCATGGCGGCCTCGCGAAATGAGAGAACGAGTTTACGTCAATTGCAAAACAAACGCGGAGATTCGCGCCGGTCATCTTTGTCCGGCAACGTAGCACTCGGCGCGAAACTGGTCGAGACGGAGTCAACACAAGCGATGTTCGCGCGGGTGGTTTACAGCCGGTCGAGCGAATCGATCCAGCGGGATATCGCATCGACACCGGCCGCGTTGGGGTAGCGATGCTCAAGGTCCGGCAGGCTCGTGAAACTCGCGGGGTATTTGAGAGACTTCAAGCTGGCGACGTTCCGGTCGATGAAGGGATGCGCACGGTCCTTCGCACCGCAGACAAGATGGAATTGCAGGCGATACTCCGGCAAGTTTTCCGGCGGACGTTCCGCGATCGGCGCGGCGGCGAGCACGAGTCCTCGGAACAGGTCGCGATGTTTGAACGCCAGATGCGTGGCGAACGGGCCGCTGTTGGCGAAGCCGTGCAGCACGACTCGGCTGCTGTCGATCGAGTATTTCTTCTGAAACGTGACGACGGTTTCTTGCACGAACTCCGCCTCATTCGCTTGCCAGCCGGCCGCGACGTTTGCGGCCTTTGGGCCGAGCAAGATGATGCCGCGGCGCTCGCAGTCCGATTTCCACAAGTCGTACACGGTGGCTTCCAGCGTGTCCGCCGGTGGATGCAGCCACACGACCAGAGCATACGCATACGCCGGGTTGTAGCTCTCCGGCACGAACGCCCAGTACGAATTCTTGCTGTCCTGCACCTGTTCAGTGAATCGGCCGGTGCGCGGGCGGTCCTTGTCGTCGGTTGCCGCTTTGTCGCCGGCTCTTTTTTCCGCCTGGTCGTCATCCGGTGTCTTGTCGTTCGGCTTGTCTTCATCCGGAACGGCTTCGATCACAGAACTGGTGATGTCACTGGGAATCTGATCCGGATACGGCGCCAGCGTCGCTTCGAGCGCGACCTCTTGGCCGCCGCGTCGGATGACAAAAGTGGCTTTTTCGGTCGGCCGAACCCGGCTGACGAGATCGGTCAGTTGCGCGGCGGATGTGATCGGCTGTTCGCGAAACTTGCTGATGCGGTCGCGTGTCTTGAGTCCGCTCTTCGCGGCTGGGCTGTCCGCATAAACCCAGCGCACTCCGACACCTTCGCCGATCGGTTGACCGATCTTTTCGCGAGTCGGCAAGACGCCCAGAAACCCCGCCTCGAACGGCGGCAGTTCGCCGACGAGCGTCAATTCGGCTTGCAGAGTTTGCTCCCCGCGACGCACGCTGATCGGCAGCGTGTCTCCTTCCAGCTTGCTGCCCAACACATGCCGCACTTGAGCCGGTCTCGTGACCTTGTGGCCATCGACTTCGACGATCAGGTCGCCGTCCTTGAATCCCGCGCGGTACATCGGCGAATCGTAGCGCACGCGATCGACCATTGTTTCGCCGCCGAAAAGGTCGGACGACGCGAACGTGAATCCCGCCAGTCCCGGCCGCAGGTCTTTGCCTTCCTTCAGCCGCTCCAGCGTGGCGAGCACATCTTCCAGCGGAATCGCGAAGCCGATCCCCGAGTCGTACCACTCGACCCCCGCGACCGGCGAATTGTCTTGCGGCGAGAGCGGCACCAGCACGCCCAGCACGCGACCGTCCACGCTGGCCAACGCGCCGCCGTAATTGACGGGCGAGACTTTCGCGTCCGTCTGAATCGCCTTGCCCCAAATGCGGTTGATCGCGCTGACGATGCCGACCGACACGTTAGGGGTCGTCGCGTCTAAGGCGCGGCCAACCGCGATCGACCATTGCCCCACGCGAATCGAATTCTTGGGTGCCGCTTTGGCCGGCACCAAACCGGTCGCTTCGATTTTCAACAAAGTCAACATCCGTGCCACATCATTCGCCACTAATTTCGCCGGCAATCGACGTCCGTCGGTCAGCGACACCAAGATCGACGTCGGCTTGGAAACGAAGTTGAACGAACTCGATATGACGTACCCATCGGCCGAGACTACCAGTCCGGTGGTCGGTCCACTGCCGACCGTGAAGTTCTGGACTTGATCCAACCCGCCGACGGTTTCAATTCGTACCAGCGATGGTGCGACCTGAGTCACCGCCTGCTGAAAGGCCTTTTCTTCGAGTTCCTCCAACTCACGAGTGGGCGTTTGCCAGCCAAGGGCTAGGTTGCCAACGACGCACGTCACGAGGAACAGAATTGATTTGATGCAGTTCTTCATTTCTCTTCTTGACCATCTCTCTTCCGCGGCACTGGCATCTCGATATTCACCAACTCATTCCCGCGACGCACGACAAGCCGCAATCGATCTCCTGATTCAAGCTTGCCGAACGCTTCCTGCAACGCGCGGCAGGACTGAATCAGTTCGTCGTTGACGAACAAAACCAGGTCATCCGATTTCAAGCCGGCTTTCTCGGAGGCGCTGTCGGGGTGGACGGCGTCGATGAACGCGGGCGTGCGGTCGACGACATCGGGCACCAGCAGAAAGCCGAAATCGAGCGGCTTGTAGCGACGCAGTTTAACGGCCGGTTCCTCGGTGCGCGGATCCTTCTTGGGTTC
>CAYSHJ010000896.1:0-1521 GCA_964430385.1 uncultured Planctomycetaceae bacterium | reverse complement strand
GGAAACAGACATTTTTCACACCCCAATCTGGTCACCACCTGCTACCCAACATGAACCAGGCCCGATTTGTTCTGCCGTTTGCATTAGGGAGTGTTGGCCGCGGCAGGCGTCGGCTCGTGCGAACGTCCCCGTCGATCGCTTGACGGTCGAGGTCGCTCAGACTTTGACTTTCCTCCGTCACGGCGGCAACGTTATCGTGCTGATCAGGGGAATCGTCATGCTCAACGTTTTGACTTCGCCAGCACAACGCTTTCGCTTCTGCGACAGACTGTCGCGCAGGTCGTTCTTGCAGATTGGCTCGCTGGCGGTTGGCGGTTTTTCCCTCTCGCTGCCGAAGCTGTTGCGAGCTGAGGTGGACGGTGTCCTGCGGCTGTCGAACAAGTCGGTCATCATGGTCTACCTGTCCGGTGGGATCGCGCATCAGGACACGGTCGATCTCAAGCCGGACGCGCCCGACGGGATTCGCGGCGAATTCAAACCGATCGCCTCGAAGGTGCCGGGCATCGAGCTGAGCGAACTTCTGCCGAAGCTCGCCAGTTGCACGGACAAGCTGGCGATCATTCGCAGCGTCGTCGGACAAGTGGACGAGCACAGCAGCTTTCAAAGCCTGACCGGCCACACAATGGGCCAGGCGTTGCAGAACGGCTGGCCAAACTTTGGCTCAGTGATCTCACAGTTGATGGGCCCGAAGGACGCGGCGACTCCGGCATTCGTCGACTTGTTCCCGACGATGCAGCATCGGCCATACAACAGCCCGCCATCGGGCTTGGTCGGGCCGGCGTTTCGCGGCATCCGCGCCGACGGTGAAGACCTCGAAAGCATGAAGCTTCGATTTGTCGACGCCTCACGATTCGGCAATCGCAGGCAGTTGCTCGACTCGATCGACGGCATCAAGCGGAATGTCGACAGCCTTGCGCTGGCCGGCATGGATACGAGCTATCAAAAAGCGTTCGACGTCCTCACGTCTAGCCGTTTGGTCAATGCGCTCGACGTCGAGAAGGAAGACCCCGCCGTGCGCGAGCGATACGGTCGCGGTTCGTCGAAGCATCTCGGCGACGGCGCACCGATGTGGAATGATCAACTCTTGCAAGCGCGTCGCTTGATTGAGGCCGGCATACGATGCGTCGCCGTGGCTTACGGCTTTTGGGACACGCACGGCAGCAACTTCAAATACCTCAAGGAGCACTTGCCGCTGTTCGATCAAGGCATTTCGGCGTTGATCGAGGACATTTACGCCCGTGGCCTCGACCGCGACGTCACCGTCGTCGTCTGGGGCGAGTTCGGTCGCACGCCCAAGATCAACAAAGACGCCGGCCGCGACCACTGGCCGCGAGTCAACAGCGCGATCCTTGCTGGTGGCGGCATGCGCGTCGGACAAGTGATCGGCGCGACCGACAAGCTGGCCGACTCAGCGCTCAACCGGCCGGTCGATTACCGCGATGTGCTCGCCACGATCTATCACAACCTCGGCTTCGGCGACGACGTGGCCATCAAAGACATCTCCGGCAGGCGGATTGGCGT
>CAYSHJ010000895.1:0-2645 GCA_964430385.1 uncultured Planctomycetaceae bacterium | reverse complement strand
CCGAAGCGGACATTGAATTCCAGCACCTTCGGTCCTTGATTCGTGACCATGATGCCGGCGTACAGGCAGCCTTTGAACGGCCGCTCTTCGACATTCATGAAGTGGACCGTCGGCACTAAGACTTTCTCGACGATTTCATCCAGCAGTTTGTCGGTCACGAGCGGCGTCGGGCAATACGCTCCCATGCCGCCGGTGTTCGGGCCCGAGTCGCCGTCACCCGCGCGCTTGTGGTCTTGCGACGCCTCCAGCGGCAGGATCGTGTTGCCATCGACGATCGCCAGAATGCTCGCCTCATGACCAGTGAGGCATTCTTCGATCACAATTTTCGCGCCCGACGTGCCGAAGGCTTGTTCGAGCATGATCTGCTTCACGGCGCTGAGTGCTTCGTCGCGGTTCCTGCAGACGAACACTCCCTTGCCGGACGCGAGACCGTCGGCTTTCACGACCAACGGTATCTCTTCACGCTCGTCTAGGTACGTGACCGCGTCTTGAAAGCGAGTGAACGTGCGGAAGTCGGCGGTCGGAACATTGGCCTTCCGCATTAGTTCCTTGGAGAAGATTTTGCTCCCTTCCAACTCGGCCGCTTTTTTCGACGGACCGAAGATGCGCAGGTTCGCCGCTTGAAAAGCATCCACGACGCCTGCGACAAGTGCCGCCTCCGGACCGACGACCGTGAGGTCAATCCGCTCCGACTTCGCGAACTGCACCAAACGGTCCACGTCGGTCGCGGCGATGTCAACGTTCGTCGCTTCGAGAGCCGTGCCAGCATTGCCGGGAGCACAAAAAACTCGCTCGACGGACGGCGAATGCTTCAGCTTCCAACACAAAGCGTGCTCTCGACCCCCTTGCCCGATCACGAGAACTTTCATGGCGGCATCCGTAGCCACAAGCTGCCAGCTTGTGGCCTAAGATTAAATCGTCGGCAATCTGTGTCCGCGTTTGCAGCAAGCTGGCAGCTTGCCGCAATGGAGCGGCCAGTCTGAGGCGGCTTCTTCCGACCGTCAAGGATGTGCGTGAGAGATGCTGTTTTTTCGCGGAGTGGCTCCGTATCTTGCGTATGTCTTTCCTCGTATCGAGTACGCCGGGAGACGGTGACGCAACCAACCACTTCTCCCAAAAGTCACCAAAGAGTCAGCCATCAGGAGTCGATCGTGTTTCAGTCCGTCGCTGTTGTCGGGGCCACCGGGGCCGTGGGTCGGATCATGTGTCAGTTGCTCGAGGAGCGCGGCTACAAGGCTGGGTCTTTTACGTTCCTCTCGTCGAAGCGAAGTGCCGGCTCGAAGCTCAGGTTTCAGGGAAAAGAATACACGGTTCAGGAGCTGACGAAGGAATCGTTCAAGGGACACGATCTGGTCATCGGCAGCACGCCCGACGAAACAGCTCGCGATTACTTCCCGTCGGCGGTCGAGGCCGGGTGCCTCGTCATCGACGAGTCCGGTTATTTCCGCATGAAGCCGGACGTTCCGCTCGTCATTCCGGAGATCAACCCGCAAGACGCGCTGAAACAACTGGCAATCGGCAAGGGCATCATCTCCAGCCCGAATTGCTCGACGACGCAAATGGTCATCGCGCTGAAGCCGCTGCACGATGCGGCGCGCGTGACGCGGTGCATCGTCAGCACGTACCAGGCGGTCAGCGGAGCCGGTTTGCAAGGCTCGGTCGATCTGGTCGAAGGGACCAAGGCCAGCCTCAGCAGCGGCAGCTATGCGTACTCGGCGTTCAAGCACGCGATCGCGTTCAACGCCATCCCGCAGATCGGCGGCCCGAAGGAAGAGGGCTATACCAGCGAAGAGATGAAAATGGTGTACGAGACCCGGAAAATTCTCGGCGACCAGTCGATCCAGATTTCCGCGACGTGCATCCGTATTCCAGTCGCCAACTGTCATAGCGAGACCATCTGGGTCGAAACCGAACGCCCAATCTCGCCGGAGGAAGCTCGCAAGCTGTTCGAGTCATTCCCCGGCATCGTGGTGCTCGACGACCTGGCGAACGGCCAATACCCGATGCCGATACACTGCTCCGGCCGCGACGAAGTCTTCATCGGGAGAATCCGCCGAGACCTCTCGCACCCCAACGGCCTCACCTTCTGGTGCGTCAGCGACAACCTGCGAAAAGGCGCCGCGACCAACGCGGTGCAGATCGCGGAGCTGCTGGCGAAGCACAAGGGGTGAGCGATGGCGCTGATTGTCCTGGGATCGTTCAAACATCAACAAAAGCCAAATCTAAGGCAGTCGAAGTAGCAACGTGCTGATGTCGAACGTAAATGCGCCGACGACATCGTCGTCGGTCGACGGCGTTTCGTTCGCCACGTCGACAAACGTGTTAGAGCTTGCGCCGCCCGACAACGAGTCGATACCGGCTTGGCCGGCGAGCGTGTCGTTGGCCTCCTCGCCGATCAGCAGGTCGATACCGCTGCCGCCAAGCGCGCTGTCCGCTCCGGTGCCGCCCAGGATCGTGTCATTGCCGTCGTTCCCGGTACCGCCGTCGAGCGTGTCGTTGCCGGAGTCGCCGTTCAGAGGGTCGTGGCCGAGACCTCCATCGAGGGTATTCTTGCCGTCCGTTGCCGAAGTCTGGTTGGTCGCGGCAAATTGCGGAACGACCTCGATCACGCTGTCGTTGCGGAGGTAGCCAAGCCGATTGATGAC
>CAYSHJ010000894.1:0-7520 GCA_964430385.1 uncultured Planctomycetaceae bacterium | reverse complement strand
TATCACCGACGATACCCGCCGTTGTTTGTCGCCGGGTTGCATCTGTGGGGCGTCGAAACTCACACGACAACCGCCGGCCGCACCCGCGAACGACTCCCCATCACGGCGTCGCTGATCTTTGAACTTCTCGCCGCGTTACTGTTGTCGCTCGTGCTGGCCGATCCGCGCATCGGTGACGCCGGAAAGGTCGTGCATCTCGTCGTGGTCTTGGACAATTCGGCGTCGATGTCGTCGAAGCCGCCGGGAGTCAACGAAAAAACATTTCGTGAGGCCGCCGTCGAAGAACTGGAGCGGCAGGTAAAAAAACTTCCACGCCGCAGCGTTGTGACGTTGTTGCGTACGGGGCGACGGCCGGAGATGCTGGCCGGCCCCGCCCTGCCGTGGGACGAAGCGAAGCTCAAGTTGGTGGATTGGAAGCCCGCGTTGCCAAAGCACGACTTTCAGGCCACGTGGGACTTGGCCGCTCAACTGGCGGCCGACTCAGGCCAGTTGATCTTCCTGACAGACGTGGTGCCTGGCGAGGACGTTCCCGTTCCGAAGTTGATGGAGATCGTGTCGCTGGGTCGAGCGTTGGAGAACATTTCGATCTCGGCCGCTCGCTGGGACTTTGATTCGAAGACGGCGACGGGGCGCGTGTTCGTGCGCGTGACCAATCATGGCAAACGTCCCACGAACATCCGCGTGCGCGGTGCCGTCGGCGAGCGGGCGATTTTTCATAACGAATTGCCGCTCGACGCCGGAGCGTCCGCGCCGTTGGAAGCACCAGTCCCCGGCGGCCTCGGGAGATTGACGGTCACGGTCGAGTCGATCGGCGACGGACTGGCACTCGACAATCATATCGACCTGATCGAGCCGAAAGTCCGCATGTTGCACGTCGCGCTCAGCCTGCCGAAGGATTCGCTGTCCAACAAAGTCGTGCGGCGCGTGTTGCAATCGGCACCGGATGTCTCGCTGGGGGATGCGGACTCGGCCCACTTGATCATCGCGCCGGCGTATCCCCTGCCGCCGTCGCGGCGCGAGTTGTGGTGGCTGGGGATTGGCCCGATCGACATGTCTGAGGAAGCTCGCAAAGCCGCGAAGGATTTGATCGGCCCGTACATCCTCGAAAAGCAAAACCCGTTGCTCGACGGGTTGTCGCTGGGCGGAGTCATCTGGGGCGGCGCTCAGCCGGTGCGCGAGAGCGTCTCGCCGGTCATCACCGCCGGCAACTTGCCGTTGCTGTCGCGATTGAATGGCACGCGCGCGACGGCCTATCTGCTGAACATCGACTTTATGCGCACCAACTTCGCCGACAGCCCGGACTGGCCAATCCTGTTGAGCAACTTGATCGAACTCCGTCGCGACAACCTGCCGGGGCTGCGACGCTGGAATTATCGGCTCAACGAAGACATTCGTTTGCGTTTGGCGGACGAGGCCAGCTTGGCGGTGGCTCAGCCAGTGACACCTGCGATCAAATCGGAAACCGAAACATCAACCGAGTCCGCCGCCGAATCGCGTCCGCTGCGATTATTTCACAACGGACAATCAAGGAATCTGGCGCGTGCGACCGTGGTCGAGATTCCGCCGCTCGAAGAGAGTGGCCTGTACTCGATCGTCGATGGTGAACGAACACTCGGAGAGTTCGCCGTCAACTTCCACGACCCGGAAGAATCGACGCTCACCGGGCTCCGTCCCGGTCGCCGCGAGTCTCCGAAGGCCACGTCCGAAGCCGGCTTCTCGCTCGACCAACCGCTGACGTGGTTGATCCTGCTCGGCATTGTCCTGATTCTGCTTTCAGCCTTGGGCGACTGGTTCGTATTGCGACCGGTGGCGAGAACACGAAGCTGACACAAGAAGGCGAGCGGGGGATGTTAATCCCCCGAGTGAACCGCGCCCGGTGACACGAACGGGGAGCGGACACAAGCCAAACGCGCCAGTTGTGATGTTATGCATTTCATAGCCGCGAAGCGGCGGAGGAATTTAGCCGTGGGCGCAAGCCCACGGAAAACGGGAGATTTGCTGGTCAGCCCTGAAAGGGCGACACCAGGTCGCGATCGCAACACGGGCGTCGCCCCTGCGGGGCTTTGCGACTCGATATCGGCTGAAACCGTGGGCTTGCGCCCACGGCTACACTCCTTCGCCGCTTCGCGGCTTAAAACTCCGCAACATCAAACCGCACCAGCGACGGCGAACTGGGTGTTGTCATCGGAGAGCGACTGCACTCGCTCGGCGCGACCACCCTACCCCGCCGAACCGTCCGGACTCGCGAGCACGACGGTGTAGCCGTCGGGATCGCGCAACCAGCATTCCCAGTGGTTCGGACCGCCGTCACCGGAAGGTGGATTGCGATGGCGCGGCTTGACGACCTCAGCATTCATCTCCGCGGCGCGATGGAACACTCGGGGGACTGACGTCCCCCGCTCGCCTTTCGGCATTCATCTCCGTGGCGCGAGCGACGGCCGAGTCAAAGTCAAACTCGTCGATTTCAAACCACAACAGGACACCGTTGCCATAGGGTTTGTCATCAGGATCGCCGATCGGCCCGTGGTGGTGTTCGACCTCAAAGCTGTGAAGCTGGAGGATCAGCGCACCATTCGAGACCAATCGCTCATATTCCGCCCCACTGTGCGCGCTCCGACAGCCGAGGAGACGCTGGTACCACCGGCTACTCGCTTCGACGTCGGACACCGCGATCAAAGGTTGGGGCCGCATCAGAACCTCCGCCGCAAGTCAGCTTGAGCTATTCTCCGCCGCCGAACGACCAAGCTAAACCGCCGGGGCCGCCTTCAGGAACTTGATACCGTTACGCAACGAGTATGGCGAACCCGATCAGCTAGAGCGACTGATTCGGCCCTCAATCCCATACAAGTGTTGGACGGGCTCACTTCCAAAACTGCCACCATTTCTTACGCATTTTTCGGTCGTACTGTTGTGTGCAGGGGCTTTTGATATCAGCTACTTGTTTTGCAGGAGAAGCCATCATGCCTTCTAGATTGAATCCTGCAGACTTCAACTCGGTAGCGATTTCGTCCTCTGACTTGTCCCAGTTGCGTACAACGACGTGCGCGATCCGCAATTTTTCAGCTGCGGTGAATCTACCTGATGTATCATGACCGGCGAGGAACATGGCAATGAAGCCTACAATGGACCGATAACGTGAGCTCTTCATGTCCTGCTCGTACAATTCGTCGTAACGGCTGCCTTCGTAATCGGGGGTGACCTTCGACCAGGACTCAGATTCATCGCGGATCGTCTTGTGCCCGCAACTTTCGCATACCCACAATTCACCGGCGTACTGGTCGCTGAACCTTGTATGCTCGGTCGTTTTATTGCAGTTTTTGCACTTGCGATCGTTTGAAGTCATCACGGTCCCTGACTAGTTGGTGCAGGGGATGTTCGGTTAATTAACCAGAAATCCACGCAATTGGCACGGCGATCAAGAATACGGGAATCGTGATCGGGAAAAGGATCGTTTCCGCAAGGCCGACCAGGACGCCGAGACCGAGTATACCGAGATTACCGTATGCGGTTGTGAACGGGCTGTCCTCATAGAGACCGCGCACAAGACCCCAAAGGCAGTAAAAGACTAAAAGCGGACCCGACAACCACAACGCAGTTCTGACTGCACGTCGCGCTCGTTCGCGGCTTCGTTCGCGACTTCGTTGAATTCGATCACCCTCACGACGGTCGGCCTGCGACTTGCCAAACTCCGCGCGAATGAGCGGGTCGTCAGGATCGGAGAAGCAGAGACGGCAACCGAGCACGGGCCAACAGCGGTAAGGCTTGTCACTGCGACGATACGCCGAGCGGCAGAGTTGAGGCTCATCGATCCACGAACCCCCACGCAGCACACCGCATTCTCCAGCATTCGGCCCTTGCGGGTCAACTTCGTCATTTTGTGGATAATCTCCGAACCAATCCTCGCACCACTCCCAGACGTTGCCGTGCATGTCATACAAACCAAACGCATTGGGTGGAAATTCCCCTACCGGCGTGGTTGTCTCCCGATATTTGCCCGTTTTTCCATTTCCATAGATCATGTCGCCCTGATAGTTAGCCTGTTCGGCAGAGATCGTTTCGCCAAAGTAAAACGGGGTGGTAGTTCCCGCACGGCAGGCGTACTCCCATTCAGCCTCGGTCGGCAGACGATAGGGTTTCTCGTCCATGTCTCGCAATCTCTTGATGAATTCCTGGCAATCTTCCCTGGAAACGCTTTCCACTGGCAAGTTCATTTGGCCCTCGAAACGGCTTGGGTTGTTGCCCATTACCAACTGCCACTGCTCTTGGGTGACGAGATGAACGCCCATGTAGAATCCTTTGGTCAACGTGACCTTGTGCTGAGCCTCTTCGTAGCCGCTCACCGGGTAGTGGGTCGCCTCGCTAGGTCTTCCCTCTTCACTCTCCGGACTTCCCATGAAAAATGTACCTGGAGCAATCCAGGCAAACTTCATTCCCAGGGCGGCGCTCAGGACGACAACGTGTGATGCTGTGGGTTCGGCGGGCAATACCCAGGGGATATCGTCGGTGACTGACTTGGACGAATGAACCGTGACGACATTTCCACAGGTTGGGCACTTAATGCAGGTGTCCGCAGACTCATCCCTCGCACGGAGGGGCTCACCGCATTGGCAGCGAAGGCTGATGGGCATAGATGAACTCCTGTCGACATTGAGTCGCCGAACAGTAAATTGCGACGCGCGCGGCTTAGTTCAGGAAAGGCATTGACGGCGGCACTTGGAATTCAGCAGCAGAATGCCTAGGTTTCTTGGAGAAAGCAAGCGGAAGCGAACCATCATCGGCGGCTCTGCGTTTTGAGTGCGTGCATCGAAAAAGCCGGTAACGAAGGACTCGCCGATTGACCGCGGCAGGTCGTGAAGCCGGAGGCTTCGTAGCAATTAGCCGGGGGCTGAGCGCAGCGACGCCCCCGGACACGAATTGAGGTCCGTTCGACCCCAGCGGGGTCGTAGCCGGAATTGCTGGCATCCCGCTGGGATGCAATCTCACAAAATATCCAAACCGGGAGTGTCGCTTCGCTCAACCCCCGGCTAATTGCTGAAAACCCTCCGGGTTAAAGACGACCGGCCATCCTTCGGAATCTTCCACCCACTTTTCCAATGCACACACCAGGTCACGCGAAGTCGAACAAGGCGCTTCCGATGCGGCGGATGTGATGTCTATAATCGGGCGGCCTGCCGTGGCCAGATCTTGTTTGGCCGCACGATTGCCTGCCTGGTTGAGGATCCCACGATGACACGCTGGCTTCTTTCCCTGAGTTTGTTCGCTGCCCTGGCATCCGGTCCCGTGTTTGCACATGGTGCTGAAAATCCGGCGGAGAGGCTTGAATTTGGCCGCGACGTGCGGCGCATCCTTTCGGACAACTGCTCCAAGTGTCACGGTCCCGATGAGAAGCAACGTCAGGCCGGCTTGCGACTCGACCAGAGAGATGGTGCGACGGCGAAGCTCGAATCGGGCAAGACGGCGATCGTTCCGGGAAAAAGCGGCGAGAGTGAGTTGTTCGCGCGAATCACCTCCGACAACGCAGACCTCAAGATGCCGCCGGAATCTTCAGGAAAGAAACTCTCGCCAGAGCAGATCGCGACGCTCAAGCGATGGATCGACGAGGGGGCCGAGTACAAGCCACATTGGTCGTTCGTCACGCCGGCTCGGCCGGAGTTGCCGAAAGTTTCCGACGAGGCTTGGGCGAGGAACCCGATTGATCGGTTTGCCCTCGCGAAGTTGGATAAGGTCGGGCTGAAGCCTTCGCCGCAGGCGGACAAGCTGACGTTGATTCGGCGGGTGACTTTTGATTTGACCGGGCTGCCGCCGACTCCAGCCGAGGTCGATGCGTTCGTCGCGGACACGTCGCCGGAGGCGTACGACAAGGTCGTCGAGCGGCTGTTCAATTCGTCTCGGCATGGCGAGCATCTCGCTCGATACTGGCTGGACGCGGCGCGGTACGGCGACACGCACGGGTTGCATCTCGACAACGAGCGGTCAATGTGGCCGTATCGCGAATGGGTCATTGGAGCATTCAATCGCAACGTGCCGTTCGACCAGTTCACGGTCGAGCAACTCGCGGGCGACTTGCTGCCGACGCCGACACTCGATCAGCGGATCGCGTCCGGATTCAACCGTTGCAACGTGACGACCAGCGAGGGTGGCTCAATCGACGACGAGGTCCGCGTGCGGTACGCGGTCGATCGGACCGAGGCGGTCGGGACGGTGTGGCTCGGCCTGACGCTGGGCTGCGCGGTTTGTCACGATCACAAGTTCGACCCGATCACGCAGCGCGAGTTCTATCAACTTTACGCCTTCTACGGCTCAACGGCCGACGCCGCGATGGACGGCAACGCGCTGTTGCCTCCGCCGGTCATCAAGCTGCCGACGGCCGATCATGAAGCTCAATTCAAGGCGATTGACGAACAAGTCGCCGCGCTCCGCAAGCAGATCTCGGATGAAGTGGCCAAAGTCGAATACACCGAGCCGCCACCGGTTGAAGGAAAGTCACTGACCAATCCGCAAGAGTTCGTCTGGATCGACGACGCCGCTCCGTCAGGAGCACAACTTCAAGGCAACACGCCTTGGGAGTTCGTGACGAAGCCGGCCCCGGTCTTTTCTGGCGAGAAGGCGACGAAGCGCACCGGAACTGGTGTCACGCAGCACTTTTTCACCGGAGCAACCGCCCCGTTGAAGATCGGCGAAGGTGACAAGCTCTTCGCGTACTGTTATCTCGACCCGGCCAACCCACCAAAGACCGTGATGCTGCAATGGAACGACGGCGAGTGGGAGCATCGAGCCTTCTGGGGCGCGGACGCGATCAACTTCGGGGCGGGCGACGTGCCGGGACATCGCCGGCTGGGCGACCTGCCGAAACTCGGCGAGTGGGTGCGACTCGAAGTCGATGCCGCTCACGTCGGCTTGCCGGCCGGCAAGGTGCTCAATGGTTGGGCCTTCACGCAATTCGACGGCACGGTGTATTGGGACAAGGCGGGCAGCGTGACTCGCACGCCACAAGACAACGCGGGATTCCAGTCACTGCTGGCTTGGGAGGTTTTTGAAAAAGCTCAATCACAATCGAAGGTGCCGCAACCGATCCGCGACGCGATCAAACTGGAACTCGACAAGCGGAACGAGGACCAGAAGAAACAGATCCGCGACTACTTCCTCGAGAACGTCTACGCCAAGACGCGGCCGAACTTCGATCCGCTGCATCAGAAGGTTGACGCTTTGACGAAGCAGCGAACTGATCTGGATGCAGCGATCCCCAGCACGATGGTCATGGCCGACATGCCGCAACTCCGCGAGACGAATATCCTGATACGCGGCGCGTACAACAAGAAAGGTGACAAAGTCTCGCATGGACTGCCCGTGTCGCTGGGTGGCAAACTCCCCGACGGCGCGCCGGTGAATCGATTGGGCCTCGCGAAGTGGTTGGTCGATCCGTCGCATCCACTGAGTGCTCGCGTGACGGTCAATCGATTTTGGCAACAGTTCTTTGGCCGAGGAATCGTGAAGACGGCCGAAGACTTCGGTGCTCAAGG
>CAYSHJ010000893.1:0-13543 GCA_964430385.1 uncultured Planctomycetaceae bacterium | reverse complement strand
GGTTCGACAAGCCGGGCTTTCCGGGGATGGGAGCGTGGATCAGCTACGGGCTGGGTTCGCTGACCGACAACCTGCCGACGTTTGTCGTGCTGCCGGATCATCGCGGGTACGCCTCGAACGGGCCGAAGAATTGGGCGTCGGGTTTTCTGCCGGCTCACACGCAGGGGACGACGATCTTCCCGCAACGCGAGAACCCGATCGAAGACCTGCTGCCGCGAGCCGACTTCGTCACCGCCGACAGCGATCGCGCGGGATTGGAATTGCTCAACCGCATCAATCGCGACTTCGAGCTGTCGCGGCCGGGGGACTCGCGGCTGGAGGCTCGCATCCGGTCTTACGAACTGGCCGCGAAGATGCAGCTCTCCGCGCCCGAGGCGCTGGACATCAGTAAAGAGCCGGCTCACATCTTGGAGATGTACGGGTTGGATGGGACTTATGGGTCCAATGGGACGGATGCGACTGGGACCGATAAGTCCCATGCGTCCCAGAAGTCCTATCCCGACGAGATCAACATCCCCGAGGAGGCGGAATACTTCGGTCGCAAATGCCTGATCGCTCGGCGGCTGCTGGAGCGGGATGTGCGCTTCATCCAGATTTGGTCGGGCAACGACAACAGTTTTCCGAGGCGCAATTGGGACAGCCACGAAGACGTCGAACGGGATCACCGCCCGCTGGCGATGGGCATGGCCATCGGAGCCGCCGCGCTCATCAAAGATTTGAAACAGCGCGGCCTGCTCGACGACACGCTCATCCTCTGGACCACCGAGTTCGGCCGGATGCCGAGCACTCAAGGTTCAAAGGGCCGAGACCACAACCCCTTAGTATTCACCAACTGGCTCTGCGGCGGCGGCATCAAGGGAGGCACGACCCATGGCCTCTCCGACCAATGGGGCTACAAACCGCTCGACCGCGATCACTCGACCGAGGTCTATGACATCCACGCCACGATCCTGCACCTGCTGGGCATCGATCATACAAAGCTGACCGTCCGCCACAACGGCATCGATCGCCGTCTGACCGACGTGCATGGACACGTGATCGACGAAATCATCGCGTAGGACGGTCCCCGCCACGCGCGATTCGACGACACTGAGCGCGAGACCGATCTTGCCGGTCAGCTTGGCTTGCGCTGGCTTCCATGGTCATGATTTTTTCCCTGTGTTCCGCTCCGCAGCCTGAGCGAATCGCGAATCATTGGCGGCCGAACTAAATCAATCCGGCCAACAGGGTGTCGAAGTTGAACGTGAAGGCCGCCACGATCTCTGCCGCGGTGGCACTGGGGAACTGGTCGCCGGGGTCCGTGGCCAGACCGTTCCCGCCGCCCGCGAGTTTGTCAGTGTACAAATCAGTCGTTGTGGATGTTGCACCGTAGAGCGTATCGGCGCCGGCTTCGCCGATCAGGGTGTCGGCGGCGTCGCCACCCATGAGCAAGTCGTTGTCGGCACCGCCCAGGAGTGTGTCATTTCCCGCGAGGCCTTCCAGAGCATCATTGCCCATGCCGCCGCGCAGGGCATCGTTGCCGTCTTGACCTTTGAGAGTGTCGTTACCCGCCTCGCCATCGAGTACGTCGTTGCCAGCGCCTCCCAGAACGGTATCGTCCCCGACGCCGCCGAGGATCGTGTCGTTGCCGTTCTTGCCATTGAGTAAGTCGTTGCCGGAACCGCCCAACAGAACATCGGCTCCGCTGCCGCTCGTGAGCACGTCCTCGCCACCGGCACCTTCCAATCGCACACTCTTGGTCGCGGTGCTCGCGTCGAAGACATTGTTGCTGTCGCCGCCGATCACACGAATCGCCTCCATGTCCGTTCCGATTGTTTCACTCGAGGTGGGTGTGGCTCCCACGCCGACGATCGTGGTATTGGTGATGGTGACATTCGCGGCGTCGGTGCGTTCGAAGTAGGTGTCGGTACCGGCTCCGCCGATCACGACGTCTTTGCCGATTCCGCCGCTCAACGAGTCATTGCCGCTGCCGCCGTTGAGCGAGTCGGCGCCGCCATCTCCTTGCAGACTGTCGTTGGCTGAACCTCCCAGGACGGTGTCGTTGCCATCACCACCAAGCACCGTGGCGGGCAAAGTCAACGTGGCGAGGTCCAGTTTGTCGTTGCCGCCACTCAGGTCGGCGGACACTCCGGTGATCCCGGTGGCGAAGACACGGAGCGTGCTGACGGGCGTCGCACCGTTGAGGGACAAAACACTCGTCGTGGCGGTGATGACCAGTTCGTTGGTCTGCGAGTCGTGAATGATGCGAATGTCGCGCGCCAGAGTTCCTGAATCAAGCAGCGTCAGGAGGCCCGTATGGACGGTCACGAGAACGTTCGGCAAGCCGTCGTCGTTCACAATCGTGCCGGTGGCGGACGCCGTCACGATCATGATGCCGGAACTTGGGCTGCTCAGCGCGACGTTGAAACCCTCGTCGTTCTCGACGGTCGTGTCGCCGGTCACGCTGATCGCGAGAGTCTTGGTGGTCTCATTGGCCGCAAAGCTGAGCGTGCCGCCAGGCAGCGTGCCGCCGAAGTCAGCCGTGTCGGCGAGATACACACCGCTGCCGGCCACGGCGTAGTCCACGCTGCCCGTTCCGGTCGTGTTGCCGGAGCGTGTGACGGTGAACGTGAACGCAGTCGAACCGCCGTTCCCTTCGTCCTTGGACGCGCTGGACGCCGCGATGGACAGCGTGGCGTCGTCGTTGTTGATCGTGCCGGTCGCGGTCGATGTCCCCAGGCTGCCTCCGACTGGACTCGACAACGTGACGGTGAACGTCTCGTTGTTCTCGACGGCCGCGTCGCCGATCACGTCGATGGTGAGCGTCTTCGAGCTTTCACCACTCGCGAAGCTCAGCCTGTTTGTGGGGAACGCGCCACCGGAGAAGTCGGCGGCATTAGCGGCGTTGGTGCCGCTGCCGGTGACGGCGAAGTTGACGCTCCCCATTCCGGCCGAGCCGGTACGAGTGACCGTGAAAGTGAACGGCGTGGTGGGTGTGGTGCCGGTGTTCCCTTCGGCCTTGGCAGCACTCGCGGCGGCGATGGTGAACGTCGAGGTTGTTCCCAAGATTTTGCCGGTCACGATCGCTGTGGCCAGAGACGTGCCGGCGCTGGGGTTGGACAGAGTGACCTTGAAAGTCTCGTCCGATTCAACCAGGGTGTCGCTGCTGACATTGACGGTGATGGTCTGAGTAGTCTGCCCGCTCGAGAACGAAACGGTGCCGGTCGGTAAGGAGCCGCCGAAGTCGAATGAGTTGGCCGGGCTGGTGCCGATCCCGCTGACGGTGTAGGTCGCGGTGGCGGTGCCCGCCGCCGCGCCGGTGCGGCTGACCGTGAACGTGAACGGTGAAGTTCCGCTGCTCGGTTCCGCTTTGACCGCGTCCAGCGGCGCGATCGATAGGCGGGCATCATCGTTTTGGATCGTGCCTGTGGCGGTCGCCGTGCCGATGATCGTGTTGATCTCGCCCGTGCTGCTGGGATTCAGCAGCGTGACAGTGAAGCCCTCGTCGTTTTCGACCGTGATGTCACCGCTGACGCTGATCGTGAACGGCTTCGATGTTTCTCCGGCGGCGAAGAACAACGTGCCCGACGGTAGCGTGCCGCCAAAGTCGTCGGCGTCGGCGGGGTCCGCGCCGCTGCCGAGCACGAAATAATCGACGTACAAGTCATTGGTCGCGTCACCCGTGCGAGCCACGATGAACTCCGCATTGACTGCGGTCGAGTTCCCCTCCGTCACCGTTGCGTCGCCGATTGATACGCTCAAAGTCGGTGGGACAGATGGGAACTGGTGGGTCCAGGCAGTCCAACCCATGATCTTGCCTGGTGTTGCCTGGGGATTGGATGCGAAGTTAGTGCCGTAGTGCGCGTCGATGATCCAGAGAGTCCACTCATCGTCGCCCATGGCCTCCCACGCCGCTCCCTGCGTGTCCAAGAACTGTACGGCTCGCAAAAGTGCCTGATCTTGCCATTCCCAGGCGTTGTAGCCGGCACGGGAGAGGATCTCCGCTTCAACGACCGCACCCTGGAGCGCCTCCCAGGGATATCCGGTCTCGACGGGCGGCCATTGAAAAGGGCCACCGCGGCGCATTTCTTCAGGAAGGGCTCCATCAATACTGTGGCCGTCTTTGGTCGCCCCCAGTGGATTGATGCCCACCGGGTTGGTCGGGTCGGCCTGCCAGGAGAGCTCCCCGTATTGGAAACCGTCGTATGATGATCGATCACCGAGCCAGCCCTGGAAGATCTGGGCAGTTCGTGCGAGCTCGTTCTGGTCGCCCAGATAAGCGGCCACCGCTGCCCGGCTTCCACCCGCCATCGTTCCGAAGTTATTGGGCCGGTCTTCTTGAGTGCTTTGAAGGCTCCGGCCGTCACTCATCACTTCGGTAAGCGCCTGCCGCAACCAGGTGCGGAACTGAGTATCCTGGTCAGGATCCAGGCCAATCAGATCAGCGGCGACGACATAAGGTGCCAAGTTCCGGCACAAGGCCAGCACCGTGCCATTTTGCTCCGTACCAATCGCCGCCATCACGTTCGCCCGGGCCTGGGCTGTGTAATTCTGGTCGCCTAAACGCACCCCAACCAGTGCCTTTGCCAGAGTATTCGTGTCCGTCTGATCATGTTGGTCACTGATGACCGGCAGTCCGGTCGTCGTATTTGCTTCCGCCAGGACGGTGTCCCATGCCGGACCGCTTGTCGGCAACTGCATCAATTCGTCGGTCGAGATCCAAATCCCGTTTAAGAGACAGCGTTCTTCAAGAATCTCCAGTATGCATCGCTCGGCAAGTCTCCCCCTCGAAACGGATCGCTGGCGTGTGTGCAAAGAACGAAGCTCTTTGGCGATAGAACTCCATCTATTACGAATTACGAATCTCAGCATGCTCCGACCGTTCCGATGTCTCGGGGTTCTCGTTCTGCACAGCTAGCATTCGGGATAAATAAGGATGATCAACAAATTAGTGAAAAATGGGAAGTCGATAGATGTGTGTGACATGTGTAAAATAAACAAAATGACAAGACAAGAGTGAAAAATAAGAATAAGTCGAACAAGAGATATCTAAACGTATTGGATGACTAAAATGATGAAAAAGACAAATGGAACGTTCAAAAGAACTGGCGAGTATTCTCGCTGATCCCGACTGACTCCCACGGGTTAATTCCAAAAGACCTAACGCCAGGAAGCAGAACAGGATGTGAGCCAGAACACGGTCTTCCTTCTGGTGTCAGACCGGACGCAGTTCCAGATCGCTCGTGTGAATGCAGAACGCGGCTTCGGCCTGAGTCAGTTGGATGTAGGCCTGCCACGCGTCCGCGCCGCTCCGAGGCAAATGCGTTGCGTCAATGCGACGGCGTTGGTACGCGGCCGGCAATCGGCAGCGAACGACATTCCGTCATTCTCTCGTAATGAACTCGTCCAAATTAAGTAGGATGCGAGCCGTCGCAATCCAAGCGGCGGTCTCGACTGGCGAGATGCCGCTGATTGTGGCTGAACCAACGAATTGTTTGGCGTCGTCCTGATGAGAGCGATACCACTCGCGTGCCGCTTGCAGGAGTTCGGTCAGTTGGCGGAGTTCGGTGTCGCGCGGCGGGCGAGCAACGCAGAGACGAAAGGCATCCGTCAGCCGAGCGGCCTCGGTGGCGGCAGGCGACGAGAGCAGTCGTTTGGCGAAAGCCTGGGAAGCCTCGTGGAAGGTTTCGTTGTTGAGCGTGGTCAGCGCTTGCAACGGAGTGTTCGAGGTTTTGCGTTCGACGCAGGTGAGGTTCGCGTCCGGACAGTCGAACGTCGTGAGGTTCGGATGCGGCGCGGTCCGTTTAAAGAACGTGTACATTCCACGACGAACACGATCCTCGCCTGTGCTGTTCGTCCATTTGAAGTTGCCGGCGTAACTGAGGTCTGTGATTCCGGCAGGCAACGGCGGATAGACACTCGGTCCTCCGATCTTGTGACTCAGCAACCCGGCGACACCCAAGCTGATATCCCGCACGATTTCGGCCTCCACACGCAGCCGGTTCTGACGCGCGAGCAACGTGTTCTGCGGATCAGCGTCCTTCAATTCCGGCCGGTGAGTCGACGACTGCCGGTACGTCGCCGAGGTGACGATCAACTTAATGAGGGCTTTGCGGGACCAGTTCATTTCTTGCTGGCGAGCGGGGGGCGTCAGCCCAATGGTTAAAGTGGAGACGCCGTCCGATGCCGCCGGGGGGCTGACGCCCCCCGCTCGCCTGACGAATGTGCCGGCCAGCCAATCGAGCAATTCCGGATGCGTCGGCTTTTCGCCGCGCACGCCGAAGTCATTCGCCGTTCGCACCAGTCCGTTTCCGAACAGCAATCGCCAAACGTGATTGACGGTCACTCGCGGCGGCAGCGGATTTCCGAGCCCGACAAGCCAGCGCGCGAGATCGAGTCGATCGGCCGTGCCCTTCTCGGCTCGCGACGTCAGCGGCGGGAGTGTTGCCAGTGCGGCGGGCTGAGCTTCAAGTTCTTTAACCGGCTCCAAGAAGTCGCCCCGTTTGAGCACGAATGTCTGTCGCGGATGATCCGCGCGTTGAGCGATGACTCGCACGCTCAGTTCCGGTTTCGGCGGCTCTTTCTTGTTGAGGTCGTCAAGCTGTTTCGCGAGGCTCTTCGTGGCGGCATCGAGCGTGCTGAAGAAATCGAGAAGCGCCTGCCTCTGAGCATCATCACGTTTGTCCGGTACGACAGCGAAGATGTTTTGGATATTCTCCGGCAGCGTGATGCTCGGTTCGACGCCGGTTTGCAGCGACAGTTTGAAGCGGCCGATCGTGTGCTGTTGGCCGTAGTGCTGGTTCAGTTTGATGCGGAGAAAGACCGGAGTCGTTGTTGCGGCTGCGTCGGAATCTTGTGTCGGCGGCGTTGGTTGAAGTGGCTCTTTCAAGCCGGCCACGAGCCAGTGATTCTGACCATACTTGGGAGCGATGGCCCAGCCAGTGGCGTCGTTGCCGTCAATGACATCCCGCCCACGCCAAGGCCTGTCTTCTTGTTCGAAGTCAGCCTTCGCGCCGGCGAATTCCAGCTTGCGAGCGTTCGCGAAGTCGGGCGACGACGAGATCTCGACGGTCAGTTCGTTCAAGACGAAGTTTCCATGAGCGACCCGGCCGGGGCCATTCGCGGGGAGTGCCTTGTCGGCCAGAACGTCCAAGCGAATAGCCGTGATGTCGGCGATTGAAGTCTTGCCCGTGACCGTGTAGTTCGCTCGCTCCGGATTGTTTCCCCCGGCGACGAACGAGCCGTCATCGAGTTTCTGGAATTTGACGTCGCCGTCGCTTTCCGCGATCACGTCGTCGAGCGGATGCTGCTTCAACGGATTGGTCAGCGTGGTCGCAAGCGACGCTTGAGTCTTCTCGACCCAGTCCGTGAACGCTGGCGTGATCTTCACTTGTTCGGCCTTGAGCTTCGCAGTCAGTTCGGCGACGGCGTCATCGAACTTCGCTTTGTCGATTTGGTACTGAGCGACCTCGGTATCGGACTTCGACACACTCGTGGTCGTCTCGTCGCCGTTGTTGAAATGCGCGAAGAGTTGGAAGTACTCGCGCTGGCTGATCGCGTCGTACTTGTGCGAGTGGCATCGGGCACAACCGACGGTCAGCCCCAGCCACACTGCGCCGGTCGTCTCGGTGCGGTCGAAGCAAGCCTCGACGCGCCACTGTTCCTGATCGGTCCCGCCCTCGGTGTTGGTCAGGGTTTGCCGATGAAACGCCGTCGCGAGCTTCTGCATCGCCGTCGCGTTCGGCAGCAAGTCGCCCGCGATCTGTTCGACGGTGAACTGATCGAACGGCATGTCGTTGTTGATGGCGTCGATGACCCAATCTCGCCAGCGGTAGGCGTCAGGACGCGGGTTGTCCTTTTCATAGCCATCGGAGTCGGCGTAGCGAGCCATGTCGAGCCAATGCCGGCCCCAGCGCTCGCCGAAATGCGGCGACTTGAGCAATCGGTCGACGAGTTCTTCGTAGGCATTCGGCCGTGTGTCGTTCACGAACGCATCAACCTCGGCGACGGCAGGCGGCAGGCCCAACAGGTCGAGACTCAATCGGCGAATCAACGTATAACGATCCGCTTCGGGCGACGGCGCGACACCGCGCGCTTCCAACTCAGCCAGCACAAACTGATCGATCGGATTGCGAACCCAATCAGGTGTCTTGACGACCGGCGGTGCCGCTCGGCGAACCGGTTGGTACGCCCAATGTGCACTTTTCTCGGAGGTCGATTCATCGGCTCCGGGCCAGACGATGCCTTGATCGATCCAGGCTCGCAGCACGCCGACCTCTTCCGGCTTGAGCGGCGCGCCTTCGGGCGGCATCACCTTCTGCGGATCGACTCCGCCGACGTATTGAATCAGCCGGCTCTTCGCACTGTTGCCGACCTCGATGACCTTACCGAGATCGCCCCCCTTCAACAAAGCTTCTTTGCGATCCAGCCGCAGCCCGGATTCCTGCTTCTTCTCGCCATGGCACGCGAAGCAATGCTTTTCGAGGAGCGGGCGCACGTCTTTCGTGAAGTCGATTTTTTTCTCGGCCGGCGGGGGGAGTTTTTCCTCGCCCCTTGCCGAGGGCAGCAGAACGATCATGGCCGCGAGGGCCACCATCACGAATCGCGGAGTCATGCGAACGCCTCCGGAACGAATTAGGCGGGAAGTCGCCTGGGCGGCGTTGAGCACAACGCCCGCGAACGACGAGGAAGGATCAATGGCGGGTTCAATCGTCGTCGTTTTCCAGCCAGATCATTGTGCCGTGAGGGTCCGTCCGAGGAAAGGCTGTTGTCGAGAAAGGGACCAAGTACCGCGACAATGATTCTGACAAGTTCGACTGAATGAGTTTGTCTTGGCCCCCTGCCAGCTTGCCTGGCTGGAACCGAAGATGGACAAGCTAAGATACCGCCCCCTCGCCTCCCCTTCCTTCCTCCGCTTGCCGCCTGTGGCGGCAAGCGGAGGAAGAAAGGAAGAGGTGGGGAGGGTTGCTTGCTGGCTCACCAGTCTCGTTCACCAGCCAGACAAGCTGGCTGGGGTCAACTCATCAAGTCGAGCTACCTACTCCGTCCGCAGCGGTCCCGTTTCCACGCATTCCAGATCGCGGCCATTGACGCGCTTCAATGTGTGCAGGTCGTCATCGTTCCAACGATTGTCCGGAGCTCCAGTGATGAACCAATCGCTACCGTTGTCGGCGAGCAACATGCCGTAGGTCTTCAGCGCGGTCAGAATAACCTGAGCCGACTTCGGAAAGCGGCTGATATCATAATCGGCCTTGAGTCGCACACGCAGCCCCATTGGCGGCAGGCTTGAGTCCTTTGATCGGCTGGCGAAATGCGTCGCCGGCAGGATGTACGCTCGTTGAGTCTTCCGCACCGTGAACCGCAACGCATGACAAATCTGGCCTCGCTCAATGACCTCGTCATACCGCACAAGTCCCGGAAAGATCGGTAGTCCGGCGGCGTCGGCCGATGTCCAGCCCATCGGACGCAGCCTATTCGATGTCAGGTCGAAGATTGCGCCGCTGCCGGCCTTCCAGCTCCCCTTGCCCGCCGGCATGACGTGAAACAGTTCGTATAATTTTTGGTTCTGCGCGTCGATCATGATCACATGCCGGTCGCTGTCATCCGGCGCGTTTGGCCCCCCTTCGATCGGCGGACTCATTGGAATCGGATATGGCCCCGGATCGCTTTCGTCTGGGTATTCAAACTTGACAAATTGCTTCGGATGCTGGCCCTTGACGACGACATACGGAATGCCGTTCGGTGCCCCCATCCAGTCGGCTCCGAAGCACGGAAACAGCGGTTTGTCCGCGCCGACCGACTCGATGTATTGCCGCGAATTCTTGTGAATCGGCAATTTGGAGATGTCCTGATTCCACGGATTGTCGTGCGGTAAAATTTCGATCTCGCCCTGTTCTGTTTTGAGCACAGGACCGCGCGGCTGGGCATCGGTTTTCGCGGACGGCTTTTGAGCCAGTGTTGGTTCGTTTCGTCCGAGGACGTTCCACACGGCGACGAGCATCGCGAGCACGATTGAAAGGTCGCGAAGCTTGTGATCCATCTGCTGCATGGCAAGGTTTCTTTTGAAACAAGACACGCACACTAACCCGAAGCGTAAGCGAGGGCTGAGGTAACAGTCCCTCGCTGACGCTTCGGGTTAGTGTCAGACTCGACCGCGTGCGGTATGCTTTTCGACTGCCGCCGCTTCCAACTGGTCAAGGAACTCCTCCGACATTCCCGCGGCGCGGCGAGAGTCACGTTGAAACACATCGCCGCGAGCCTTCTCCGCTCGCAACGGCCATTTCAAGTGCGAGCGAAATGTCTCCCAATCGCTTTGCTCCGGCGATTTCAATCGCCGGAGCCATTCGATCCCGAAGGCGACGTGATGAATCTCGTCGTGATGGATCGCTCGCAAGATCGCCGCGCTCCGTTCATCGCCGGCTCGCTCGAACGCCGCCGCGAACTCCAGCGTGTGGTCGAGGTTCGCTCCCTCGAACACCAACGGCAACCCGGCGACATAATCGAGCACGTTGTCAAACTGCTGTGCCTTTTGCCAAATGTAACTATTGATCGATAGTTCGCCGAATCGTAGGCCCAGCGCCGCCGCGCGGTCGATGTGCAGCCGCGTGTGCCGCTGCTCGTCGGCCATGACTTCCGCCAGACCGAATCGAAACTCCGTCGGAGCCTCCGGAAACGCGAGCAGCACCCAAGCCATCACCTCCAGCGCTTGCAGTTCGTGATTCGCCATGATGTGGTGCGCGATCGCTCGTTTGCGAGGGTCCTTGAACGCTCCTGGCTTCGGCATCGTCGGCGCGGAGCGGCGCGGTGCGAACTGCAACTCGGGCGACCGACCCGGCAACTTCGGACGCCACGCCGCTCCCGGCCGCTTGTCGGTGAACGACTTCGCCGAGCGAACAAGCTTGTCCTCCAAGCACTCGCTGAGAAGAACCTGTTCGGCGAAGTCACGCAGTTCCATTACCCGCGTCCTCCTGGGGATTCATATCCATGCCAGAATGTCGACGTAGCCAGGAAAGTGCAATGACGGCACTGTAGTAATTCTCTCGCCGTCACAGCCTGCCGTCGGCCCGCAACTGCCGCTCGGCCCACGGCACTAGCTTTTCGCGAAAGATCTTCACGTTGTGCCGGATGTCAACCGGCAACGACGGATGAAACAAGATTGTCTCGATGGACACTGTCAGCGGATTCGCCTTTGCCAACGCAAGCAACTC
Source organism: uncultured Planctomycetaceae bacterium (assembly GCA_964430385.1). Lineage (GTDB taxonomy): Bacteria > Planctomycetota > Planctomycetia > Planctomycetales > Planctomycetaceae > CAYSHJ01. Next base: position 2,357 of record CAYSHJ010000893.1, on the reverse strand, counting down.
CACTCGCAAGCGATTTTGCTCGGGCTGAGTTTTCGGAAATTGCCCCGCTTCCGGTTCGACGACCACGACCGGCCGCTGCCGCGGCGTTGAGCCGACGCCGACCAACGCCGACCGAAACACACGCGAATGTGTGTTGAAGATCGCCTCGCACGGGATTGTGAACATACGGCCGTGATCGGTCTCGACGATGTGAGCCTTCCGCCCGCAGAACCACAAGCGGCCGTTGGCGTCGAGATAGCCGACATCGCCCATGCGATGCCAGAACGCAGGCGTGGGAGAGCAGGAGATGGGGAGATGGGGAGTTCCCTCGCTCGTGAATTCCTCTCCCCCTCTCCCCACCTCCTCCTCTCTCCCTCGCAGCTTGGCCATCTCTGTCGCGTCACGTCGGCGAAAGTATTCGCGTGTCGTCGACGTCCCGCGCACGATGATCTCGCCAATCTCACCAGGAGGCATTTCGCGGACATCAGTTAACATTGCGATCGGGCCATCGGTGATCTCGATGATCTTCACGTCGATGCCGGAAAACGGTCGACCGACGCACGTGCCGGCACCTTGTCGCGACAAGGCCGCCGTTTGTTCCAGCACTTCGCGACCGCAGATCGACGAGACGGGTAATGACTCCGTCGCTCCATACGGCGTGTGAATATCGGCCTCCGGATTCGAGAATGCCCTCCGCATCCGCTCGATCACGTGAACGGGAACCGGTGCGCCCGCGGAGAGCACTCGCCGCAGAGTGCTTGGCAACTTTGTGCCCGTCGCTTCGCAGTGACGTCCGACGCGATTCCAAATCGCCGGTGAACCGAAGGCCTGAGTCACTTTCCAGTCGCACAGATGAGCCAGAATGTTTTCAGGATCAACCTGAGCCGGTTTCGTCGGGTCCATGTCGGGGATGACCGTTGTGACACCCATCGCCGCGTTGAACAATCCGAACAGCGGAAACCCTGGCATGTCGACTTCACCCGGTTGAATGCCGTAGAATTCGCGCAACAAATCGACCTGAGCGTCAAACATTTCTTGCTCGTAAACGACCCCCTTCGGCGCCCCGGTGCTGCCGCTGGTGAAGATGATCGCCGCGGTCGAGTGACAAGTGCCAGGCGTGCGCGGCTCGATTTCGGATTTCGGATTTCGGATTTAGGATTTGAACCCTGCCTGCCCCTGCGCGATCAACTCCGCATACGTCTTCCCGCCCCACAGCCACTTCCGCCCGCCGACCGTCACATTGAACTTGGCCTTTGGGAACTTCCATCGGTTCAGCAATCGAATCGCCTGCACGATCGGAATCGCCACGAAGCCAGCGGGTTCGATCTCCGCCAGACAGTGAAAAATCTGTGACCGCCCCATGCCCGGATCAATCAGCACGGCAACCACACCGGCGCGCATCATTCCGAACGTCAGCGCGATGAACTCGAACGATGGCCGGACCATCAACACCAGTCGCGAGCCGGGCGACACGCCCCAGTCGGCCAAGCCGCTCGCGATGCCGTCGACCTCGCGATCCAACTGCGCGAAAGTCCACGTTTGATAGCGGTATTTACCGCTCGCATCACGGCCGCTCGGCTGCACGACCGCGATTTGCCCTGGCCAACACCGAGCGGACCCCCGCAGCCGATTCGCGATGTTGGGAGACTCGTTCATCGTGCGTGTCATCGGGGCAGGATCGGCCGCAACGCTTTCTCGAACGCATCGGCCTGACGCACAAAACCGAGATCCGTCGGGTGCGAGCTGTCGACGGTCCCCTCGTTGTCCTCGCCGAGCAGTTGCTCGCCTTCCAAATAGAATAGCCCTTCAACGCCGTCGCCGCGCAGCCGCTCGAAGGCCACGTGCAGCGCGTGACGACTCGATTCGTTGCGGTCGCGCTTCGACGTGATCAGAAACGAATCACTGTAGCTGCGGTCTTCGACCAATAAGATCGGCGTCTTCGGCCGAACTTCTCGGAGTTTGCGGACCAACGGTTCCGTTCGTTCGGCCACTTGAGCCGCGTCGATGTTCGGCAGGCAGTCGATCACATACACCGAGGCATCAATCTCGGCGAGTAGCTCGACCACTTCCATCTCCATCCGTCCGTTACCGGAGAAACCCATGTTGACGACCGGCGTGTTCAGCCGTCGTTGCAAAATCGCCGTGTGAACCATGCCCGGCCGCGAGGCACAGCCTCCCTGAGTGATCGACGTGCCATAAAACACGATCGGCTTGCGCGGCGAACCGTTCTCATTCGTGTACGGCTCGGCTTTCGCCAGTGTCGCGTCGGGCGGCAGGCCGATCTCGACCGAACTGACTCCATTGTAGAGCGGCAAGTACAGCAAGAACTCACGCGTGCCGGCCGGAATGTTCGAGACCAAGGCGACTTCGTTCGCTTG
>CAYSHJ010000892.1:0-15475 GCA_964430385.1 uncultured Planctomycetaceae bacterium | reverse complement strand
TGTGCGAGTTCCTGGAACAGCGCGGCGCGTTCGGCCGGCGGGTGATGGAGCTTGATTACGACGTCTACGCGGAAGGCGAAGCAGAACTCGGTTGGCTCAACAGCCAAGTCGTCGTCGCGAGCGCGATGCCGTTTGATCTGGATGCGTTCCTGCTCGATTTGATCGGGCGCCTGCACGAGCGGCTCGCGGTGGCCGGCGCCGAGACGGCTCATCTCAAGACGATTGGCCTGTGCGAGGGAAGTTATGCCGTCGCGAACCTGGTGAGCAGTTTCACGCAGCCGGAACTATCGCTGGCTTCACAATGCACGGTGCGCGAAGCGAACGTCGTGATCAACGCGCGCGTGGCGACCGACCCCCAAGTTCTTGAAACGTTCGTGCGCGAAGAAGTCGCCGCCGCCTGCCGAGCGATCAACGCGACTCATCGCATCGACACGCTGCAAAGCTTCCGCCCCGGCCGTCCCGTACCGACGCATCGGATTCTCGAGGTCGCAAACGGCTGACCAGCCAATTGGAGTTGTTCGTCATCCCTGCTCATTGAAAGTCCGGCTCATCACGCGGAGCGTGATGGTTACGTAGCCGTCACGCTCCGCGTGACGAGCCGCTTCGGCGAAATCGACATTAACTCGGAGAGTGCGAATTCGTTACGGCATCTGCGCGAGCAGCCAGTCTTCGAGAATAACTTCGCGGATGAACGGCGCGCGGAGCAGGTTGGCTTTCGAGGAGAGCACGCTCGACAGCCACGGGCGTTTGCGACGCACGATCCGCGAGACGGCTCGCAGGCCCAGACCGGACCACGTCTTCGCGGAGAGTTGCGTCTGCACGTTCAGGCTCAAGCGCTGCATCGTCGCGGGAATGATGTTCGGATGCGGGCCGACATGCACCAACAGATCGACGCCGGCGGCGATGGTCTTGTCGACCACGTCCCAGAGGCGTTGCGGGTAATCGACCCAGCGATTCAGGATTTCGCGGCTGTTGCAGTCGGTGTAGTTGGCGTCGCCGGTGACGCACGAGAGGATATTTGGTTTCGGAACCGTGAAACCGCCGGGAGCTCGCTCCATCATGACGGCCGCGCGATCGGGAATGTGCTTCTGCCGAGTGATTGGCGTGTGGATCGGTGGCCAGCGATGCGGATTCTCTTTCAAATTAAAGCCTTTTGGAAAGCGGCCTTTCACCGCGGCTTTCAGTTCGTCCAGCGTGCCCCGTTGTCCCAACACCAACACCGTGTTCGGCGACAAGTACGACGAGATCGCGAGCGTGCCACGTCCTTGATTGGTGATCTCCAGGCACAGCCGCTCGATCGCCACGAAGTTCATCACTGGCCCGCGCGAGTAGACGATCCCCATCCGCACGTCGTCCGCTTGCGAAACCATGTCGTGCGACAAGTGCAACAACGGCGGCAACACGGCCTCCATGCTGTACACGCCCGATGCGACGAGCGCGCTGATCTCCCCCAAGCTGTAGCCGATCGCCAACTGGGCCGAGTCGTAGGTGACGCCGAAGTACTCGCGCAGCAGTTCCAGCTGTGCCATCTCGACGGCGACGATCAAGGCAATTGCTTCGTCGTATTCGGCCAGCACCATTTCGCGGCGCTCGCGGACGCGCGCGACCAGATCGACCGGCCGACCCAACGTATCCGTGCAGACGGTCGAGGCCGCTTGCAAATGCCGCTCGACCGTCGCACCGTATACGACATGTGCCAGCAGCTCGGGAGTCTTCCCCAGATTCGTCTGGTCATACCCACGAAACGCGAATGCCGCGTGACCGATCAGCTCCTTCAGCTCTTCCGGTGTCAGAGCCGACGGGGCGTCGGACAGCATGTCAGGCGAAGCGGCATCGTCCATGAGGCAGAGGTCTCACTTGTGCAGCGTAACTCCGGCCCTGGCGGCCGACATCGCTGTCTTAAAACAGCGTGTAAATAAACGGGGCCGCCACTGAGCTGCTGAGCACGATCAACAGGCCGATCAACAGCAAGACCACGATGATCGGCGTCAGCCACCACTTCTTGCTGTGGATGAGAAAGTCGACGAACTCGGCGATCAGGCCGGTCGACGCCGCGGAGGCTTGGCGTTCGAAATCGTTGGACGGTGTCGGCGGGAGCTGCTGAGGTTTTTTCGACATGATGTACTCAAAATTGCCGGAAATATCGCGACGAATCAGGCTCGTCCGGGGAACGTGGAATCCAATACGTTGTCGCTGTGCGGTCCAGAGCCTTACGCATCGGGTCGCGGCCGAGCAGTCGCAGGCACAAACCGATCGGGGTGATAACTCCAAAGAAGATGCCTGCCAACAGCAAATACGAAATCGCACAGCCAATCGGCCAGACAGCGACCATCCAACCGAGGTAGACCCAGCGTACCGCGTTCGGAACCGCGAGGCCCAACACGGCGACGGCCGAGGTGACTCCGAACAGAATCGCGGGACCAGTTGCCTGTCCCGATCTGAGCCACCAGACTCCAGCCAGCACGCCGAAGAACACGATCAACAGACCGGCAAACCAACGCAACTCGCGAGGTGACGGCTTCCAGTTGATCGATAGGACGGCCATGAATCCACAACTCCTTCACATCCCCGGAGCAGTCGGGTTGCGACTGACGGACGGCATTCTGATCGGACAAGCGGTCATCGGGGAAGTGATCGAACGGGTTGCCGGTGCCGGGAAACTTGATCGGCGTGATGATGCAGGTCGCCGCGTGGGACGCGTTCGTGTGATTTGCAAGAGCGTGCGACAGGAAGATGGAGGACAGGAAGATGAAATCCGCGTTTGAGTTGCCCATGATTTGTCCGGCTTCATTTTCCTGTCCTCGATCTTCCTGTCCCCGCGCGGAAGCTGACGCGCGAACTGCGGAGCGATACGATCACGCCCCATGAAAAATGACCGCCGGAAGGCGGAACTAGAAATTTTGAGGGCACCATGAAATTTGCAGACATCTTATGGCCGGTTGTCTTTGCGTCGCTCACGGCGTTATTTTGGGGCATGTACGGACCAGCCATTGGTTTCGCGCGGACGGCCGAAGGCAACAACCCATTCAAACCGTACTTGATGATCGGCGTGGCGTACTTGATCTGGGCGATCGTCGGTGGGGCAGCCGGGATGGCTTACACGAAAGTCCCGTTCGCGTTCAGTGGCAGCGGGGTGACGTGGGGCTTCATCGGCGGCAGCTTGGGAGCGTTCGGAGCACTCACGTTGACTCTGGCGATGTTCAGCTTCCCCAGCAAGCCGCGACCAGAACTCGTCATGCCGATCGTGTTTGGCGGAGCCGTCACGGTGAACGCGATTACGAATCTGGTCTTGTCACAACGACAAGCCGGAGCACACGCTCCCAGCCTGTGGCTGTGGATCGGCATAGTTGTCGTGGCCGTCGGCATTGTGGTCGTCGCGTACAACACGCCACATATCGCCCCGGCGAAGAACCCGCCGCCCTCCACTCCCGCTACTCCTGCTGCGGAATCGCCGCGGGAAGCCGAATGACGTCGCGAAATCGAAAATCGAAAATCGAAAATCAAAAATCAAAAATCCTGCCCATGCCTGACACTTTTATCCTCATCCCCGGTCGCACCAGCGAACAGGGCACGACGCTCAATGAAGGCAAATCCACTGACGGCTATCTGACCGAGATCAGCACGCTGCAAGTCAACGCCAGCGACATGCAGCGGCTCAGCTTGAAAGACGGCGATCAAGTCCGCGTCTGGAACGACTTCGGCGAGATCACTGTGCCGATCAAAACGGCCAGAGGAGACGAGTTGCCTTCGGGCCTGTTGTTCATCAGTTACGGCGACAAGTCCTGCCGCCTGATGGCCGGCGAAACGCACGGCAGTGGCATGCCGGACAGCAAAGGGTTTGATGTGTGGATGGAAAAAGTCAATTCGGCGTAAATATGCCCTCGTCAGTGTTAGGAGCGAAAGGCCAAATGGAAAACTGCCACCCACTGCGGTAGTGGCTCAGATTTGCCAAATCTGGAACCATTTCGTTCTCCACATCGACACTGATCCGAGGGCTTTTTGAGTCACCAGACCGCTAGGCTTTCATCGACAAGATCGGCAAATGTCACGAGAAATCATCATCAAGGATACGCACCGAGGGCTGTTCTACGAGGACGGAGTGCTCAAGAAGGTTCTCGGAGCAGGCCGTTACGACGTTCCATCGGGAGCGCTGCGTGAGTTCTTCCGCAAGCCGAAAGTGGAGATCCTCCTCGTCGATGTTCGACAACGTGAACTGACGATTAAAGGACAAGAGATTCTCACGGCCGACAAAGTCGCCATCCGTGTCAGCATTTTGGTGCAGTTCCAAGTCACCAATCCTGAAGCGGCCATCCACCGAGTCGAAGGATTCGAAGAACGGATCTATAGTGACGTTCAGCTTGCTGCTCGCCGATCGTTGGCGTCGATGAATCTGGAAACCATCCTGACGAATCGGAATCAACTCAGCGAGGACATCCTTCGGGACGTCAAAGAGTCCGCCAGCAGTTATGGGGTCACGATTCTGCGCGCGGATGTGAAGGATCTCGTTTTTCCGGGAAATCTCCAGGAAGTGATGAATCGGGTCTTAACGGCTGAGAGAATGAGTGAAGCTCAGTTAGTCGAAGCACGCACCAAGGCGGAAACATTTCGGATTGCTGCCGAAGCACAGGCTGAGTCCGAGCGGAAGGCTGCGGAGTTTGAGTCAGAAAAGATAAAGCTGTTCGCGGCCTCCCAGGCTGAGGCACTGCGTCTTCAGGCGGGAGCGGAAGCCTTGGCGGCTCAGGAGCGTGCGAAAGCAGCCGCCGTCTACGCTGCCAATCCGGCCTTGCTGCGTCTGCGAGAACTCGAAACATTGCAAGCACTCGCGCAGAACGCGAACGCCAGACTTTATATTGATTTCAACAAGCCCTTTCGGCACGACGAGCAATCCGAGGAATAACGATGAGCAGTCCAATCGCGGAAGCGAATAACGAAGTGAAAGTCGTCAGCGACGCCACCTGCACGTTCTGCGGCTGCGTGTGCGACGACATGGAGCTGACGGTCGAGAACAATCACATCACGAAAGCCAAGAACGCCTGCGTGCTGGGCAAGGCGTGGTTCTTGAATCATCACGTCGAGGATCGGCCGCAAGCGACGATCGAAGGCCGGCCGGTAACCTATGAAGAAGCCATCGAAGCCGCCGCCGAGATTCTGGTCAACGCAAATTACCCGATCACCTACGGTCTGTCGGACACGACGTGCGAAGCTCAGCGCGTGGCGGTGGCGATCACCGATTGGATCGGCGGGACCGTCGACACGACGACGTCGGTTTGTCACGGCCCGTCAGGAATGGCGTTTCAAAGCGTCGGCGAGGTCACCTGCTCGCTGGGCGAGATCAAGAACCGGGCTGACTTCATCATTTTCTGGGGCGGCAATCCGGCGGAGAGCCATCCGCGACACTTCACGAAGTACAGCTTGATGCCCAAGGGTGAGTACGTGCCCAACGGCCGCAAGGACCGATACGCGGTGCTGATCGACGTCCGCAAAACGAAGAGCGCGAAAGCGGCTGACTTGTTCTTGCAGATCAAGCCGCGATCCGACTTCGAACTCGCGTGGGCGTTGCGCGGGCTTGCGAAGGGCATCGACGTCGATCCGAGCGTCGAAGAAAAAACTGGTATCAAGCTCGACGTGCTCAGAGACGTGATGGACCGCATGAAAAAGGCCAAATTCGGCGTCATCTTATTTGGCATGGGCCTGACGATGACTCGCGGAAAACATCTCAACAGCGAAGCGGTCTTGGCGTTGGCTCGCGACATGAACCAGTTCACGCGCTGGACCGCCAAGCCGATGCGCGGCCACGGCAACGTCACCGGAGCCGACAATGTCGTCGCGTGGTCCACGGGTTATCCCTTCGGCGTGAACCTTGGGAGAGGCTATCCGCGTTTCAATCCGGGTGAGTTCACGACCGCCGACACGCTGGCTCGCGGCGAGGCCGACGCCGCATTGATCATCGCGTCCGACCCGATGTCCAATTTCAGCCAACCCGCTCGCGACCACTTGCAGCGGATCAAGTCCGTGGTGCTCGACCCGAAGCTCAGCGAAACCGCCAAGGTCGCGACCGTCGCATTCACGACATCCGTCTACGGCATCAACACCGGCGGCACCGTCTACCGCATGGACGACGTCCCCATCTCGCTCCGTCCCGCGTTCCCGTCGCCGTTTTGGAGCGACTTCGAAATCCTCAAAGCCATCGAGCATCGCATCCGTGAGAAACAAGCGGCTCGGCAATAGACTGACACAATCGACACGTACCGCACGTCGCTGTTGCCGGGTTTGGAGATTCCTCTTCAGCCGGTGATTGGGTGACGTGGCGAATCAGGACGGATCGACTTTCCGTCCCGCGGAAAAACCAACATGACAGCGACCATACCTTCTCGTCGAGCCGTTCGGACGCAAAAGCTCGGTCAGTCTGACCAGGGAACGCGTTTATCACACTCCGAGTTTGCGCGCGCGCGCTTCGACGAACCTTGGCGATACGAACGAGTCTTGGGGAGGTTGGTCGTCATGGCACCGTCCGGTGAAGGACACGTCAGCAACACGGAACCGGTTCGCGATCATTTGGTCGCGTACAAATTCGCGCATCCGGACATCGTCGAGAAGGTCGTCTCCGAAGCCTGGTTCTTCATCGACGCAGACACTGACCGGATTGCTGACATCGGGGTTTATCTGGCCTCATCCGGAACCAAGAAGCCGATCCCGAAGCGGATTCCCGACTTGGTCTGCGAAATTGTGAGCGTTGGCAGCGAAGAGCGAGACTACATCACGAAACGGCACGACTACGAACGATCCGGCGTGCGTGAGTACGTGATCGTCGACCGCGCGCGGCACCGCGTGACGGTGCTCCGCCGAGTTCGTGGACGATTCCAAGAAACGCAACTCGGCCCGGACGATTCTTACCACTCACACCTTTTGCCGGGACTGGAGATTCCCTTGCAACCGATCATCGGCTAGCCAATGGTTGAGCAAACTCCACCGAGTACCGATGTCGCGGCTCGTTCGACGGCGCGTGAGTTCGCAAACTGCGGACCTCGCAGCGAGTCCTCGCGCGGTTGCACCGTCGTAGTGCGGCCCTTGCTCGTGATGAGATGCAGCGGCACCGTCGGCGGAGTTTTGACGACTAGTTGTTTGCTGAGGTATCGCAGAACCGTGGCGCGAGAAAGTTGTCCCAACAAGCGTCCCGCGCGACAGACGTAGGCTTTCGAGCAAATGCCGTCTCGAAACAGCGGCAAGGTTTGTTCGATGTCAACGTCGGGCGCGATGATGACCAGCGCTCGGCTGAGGCAAGTCGAAATGTCTTGGTCAGATATTCCGCCCGCCAAATGGGCCTTCAGTAATGCGTAATCGGTGGCGACTCCCTCCAATCGGTCGGATGTGTCAAGCACACACAGTTCCGTCGCGTCGGACTCGACCAACATGGCCAACGCTTCGGCAAGCGGTGTGCTCGCGCCGACCGCCACGAAGTCGAGCGACATCAGATTTTCGACTGTTTTCCGCATGCCGAGGTTCCTGCGACCGTTGTGGCAAGCCGCCCGCTTGCCTGTTGTCCGGATCAAGCTCACAAGCGGGCTGCTTGTGGCGACGAGTGAATCGAACGAAGCCTAGGTTGCGGACTGGCAACAAATCGGCAGAACAGGCAAGGTTGCTGTGATCAATCCCCTCCACGGCGGAACTTTGCCGACGAATCATCCCGCACGGCCCGTCGCGATCGCGCCAAGGATGCCGATTCGGCGGGCCAGCGAGTTCACGAAAACTTGCCGGCTTCGCGAGGTATCCTTCATTCTTCGGACGTTGACAATGGTGAATCTTCAGTTGCGGAGACACGCGAAAATTGGCACAAAACACTCTACTATCACGGCCTGTCACGCCACGATGGGCCAACAACGCACGCACCAGGCGAAATATCCTCGTTCATGACGCCTGATCAATTGGCTCAACTGATGTTGCTGGCTTACGCCGCGGTCGCGCTCGGCTTGGTGCTGACCTCGAAGCGTCGTTGCCGCGACGGGTGGCGGGTGTGGCTGCTGTTTCTGATCGAGCGAGTCCACGTCGCGTTCTTGTGCCACTGGCGAGCAAACGGCCGCTGCCCATTTCCGGATTCCAGTGGAGCCTTGATCGTGGCGAACCATCGTTGCCCGCTCGACCCGAACATCGTGTGGATGAACAGCCACCTGCGACACGAGGAGTCTCAGCGATCCATCCGTGTCATCGGTTTCTTGATGGCTCGCGAGTATTACGAGCAACCGGGCCTGATCGGCTGGATCAGCCGCGCGATGCAGTCGATTCCCGTCGAGCGAGACGGCCGTGATGTCGGGGCGACTCGCCAAGCCCTGCGACGGCTCGATGCTGGCGACTTGATCGCCATCTTTCCGGAAGGAGGCATTCACACCAAGGATGATCTGCGCGCGGCGAATGCCGGAGTCGCGTATCTGGCGTTGCGTTCCGCAGTGCCGGTCATCCTGGTCTACATCCGCGGCGTCCCGCGCTGTGAGAACATGATCGCTCCGTTCTACACTCCCAGCCGCGTGCAAGTGACGTATAGCACGCCACTCGATCTGAGCGAATGGCGAGGACAACGTCGAACGCCCGAACTGTTGCAAGCGCTGACCGACTCGCTGATGAGAAAGCTGGCCAAGCTCGGCGGAGTCAAATATGAACCGGATGAAGACAAGAGTGGGACGTCTGAAGTTTGAAACGCCTGGTCGCGCGTCTCTTTTCATCCTTCACACTTCGCTTTTTCTCTACTGAAAGTCGTTCGGATTTCCGAACAGTCCGCCGCGCAAGGGGTTGGCCTCGCGGCCACCCTTGAGCGACAACTTGCGTTTCGGCGGGGGAGCAGCGGGTTCGTCGTCGGCTGCCTCCGGTTTCGGTTCGTCGGGTTTGGCCTTGAGGGCTTTCAGCGACAGACCGATGCGATGCTTGGCCGGATCGACGTCGCGAACCTGAAGCTCCAACTGTTGACCGACGGAAACGACGTCGGTGACGCGAAAAACTCGTTTGTAGTCCAACTCGCTGATGTGGATCATGCCCTCGACGCCGGGCTCGAGTTCCACGAATGCGCCGAACTCCGTCGTTCGAGTCACCGTACCGCTGACCGTCTGGCCTTGGAAGTATTTCCCGTCCGCTTGCTCCCACGGGTTTTGGACAAGCTGCTTCAGGCTGAGCCCGATCTTTTTCTTGTCCTCGCTGATCGTGACGACTTTCACCTGCACTGGTTGGCCTTCTTGCAGTACCTCGCTGGGATGCTTCAAGTGCAGCCAACTGATCTGACCGATGTGCAAGAAGCCGTCGACGCCGCCCAGGTCCACGAACGCGCCGTAGTCTTTGATCGTTGTGATCGTACCGCCGACCGTCTGGCCAACCTCTAACGTGCCGAGAATTTTCTTTTCGGCCTCGCGACGTTCTTCGACCAGCAACGCGCGGCGGCTGACGATCAAGTTGCGCTTGTGCTTGTTGGCCTCGGTGATTTTCGCGCGGAGCTTTTGGTTGACGAATTGTTCGAGGTTCTCGACGAATCGCAGATCGATCTGCCCTGACGGCATGAATCCGCGCAGCGAGCCGACCATCACTTCCAGTCCCCCCTTGTTCGTCTTGGTCACCATGCAATCGACGATCAGTCCCTTTTGCACCTCGTCCCAATTGCCGGACAACCGCTGCTTGCCGGTCGGCAGGCTGACATGTATGAGTCCTTCGTCCGGACTGACGCGAGTGACGATGACGTCCACTTCCGTGCCGGGCTGCGGAATCTCTCGACCCTCGAATTGCCTCGCTGGCAACAGGCCCTGCGACCGATATCCGAGATCCAAAAAGATGTTCTCGCCATGAACCAGAACAACACGTCCCTTCAGACGTTTCCCGATGTGTAGCGATTCCTCCGCGGGCATTTCCGCGATTGCTGTCGCAGTCGCGCTGGCGGTTCCCGCCGCGGTCGCTGCTCCGTTGGAGAGCGCGGCGTTGATCTCGGCTTCCAGCGACGCCTCCAGATCCTCGGCGGCGGGGACATCCACGCTGCGGTGCATGTGCGCGCTCGTGTGTTCGCGCAGCCGGCGAGCTTCCCGTTCGGCTTCAACGTCGAGATCGCGATCCATCTTCGAAGGATCGACGGACCCGACGGCCTTGAAGTCTTCGGTCCCCGAAGGTCTCAGCTCGACTCGCCGAGCGGACTCGGATGTCACGACCACCTCCGTTGAATTGTCGTTCGCTTCCGTGGCAGGCGACAAGGTGGCGGCTTGATCAACGGACTCGGCGACGGTGAGAGAGGGATCGGAAGACATTCGCAATATTTCCCGAAACGCACACAGACAACGAAAGGACGTCAGGCCACGAGGCCGTCAAAAACGAAAACAATATCAGGGCTTTTGACGGAGTCGACCGTTCAACGCTGCGGAAGCGTACCTTCGAGCTTCGCAAATTCAAACCGACGGACGAGGGGCCGCCACCTCCGTCATGGCCGCTTTGCTCGCACGCAGCGCAGGCCGATCGCGTCGTCGCGCTGATCCACTGCCACCGCCCGACGCGCGGAACTGGTCAAGCGTGAAAAGTGATCCTTCCACGAACCACTGCGTACGACGACTTGCTTCGGCGAACCTTCCGTCCACGCGCGGCTATCCGTCGGCGCGCCCTGATAGTTCTCATGCCACGAGTCCTCGACGAATTCCCACAAATAGCCGTGCATGTCGTAGAGACCCCACGGGTTCGGCTTCTTGGCTCCGACCGGCGGATCGTTGCCGGCAGCGTTGCCCGTGTGCCAGGCATACTCGTTCAAGACCGACGCCTTTTTGTCGACGTCTCCGGCCCGAGTCGGCTCTTCACCGAAGCTGTACGCTGTCGTCGTCCCCGCTCGGCCGCAGTATTCCCATTCGGCTTCCGTCGGCAAGCGAATCTCTTCGTCATCGCCGAGCAGTTTTTCGGCGCGAAGCACTTCCGTCACCTTGCGGCAGAACTCGCGAGCCTCCTGCCACGAAAACATCTCGACCGAATTGCGTGGTCCTTTCCATAGACTTGGATTCTGGCCCATCACCGCTTCGTACAGATTTTGCGGCACCTCGTATTTGGCGATCGCGAAGCGATGCATCAGTGTGACCTCATGCATCGGCTTTTCGGAGTCATCTCGCTCGCTCCCCATGCGGAACATTGCGGGGAACGCCCGCTTGCCTTCCGCAGCCACCTGGCCGGGAACGATCTCCACGAATTCGCCGACGAAGCGTTTCAAGAGTTCTGGCCGCGACACCGGTGCAGTCTCCTTCTTCGGTTTCTCGTCCGAACGGAGGGGAGATTCCATCACGCCTCCACTCAACAGCCACAGGCAGCAGACTGCGATGGGCCACCAGATTGTTGAGCTAACAAAGTTCGACCAATCGTTTCGTGATGACATGCGATCCTCTCCAATACTCAAACCAGCGAACCCCACCGGACTTGCCCCGGTGGCTCGCGGGATTTTGCACTACTCGGCGTCACGCGAAACAAACGGCTCAGTAGTGCAGAATCCCATAAATCACTGGGGCGAGCCCAGTGGGGTCGCTTGATTGAGGTCTAATCTGAGCTCACAAGTGAAGCCGACACCGTCGTCCGCACCGTCAATGTTTAACAAAATCAAGAAACAGGAAAAAGCGGGACAGGAGGATAACGCTAAGACATCTTCCTGTCCGGCATTTTCCTGTTCTTTCTCTGGGTTGTTGTCTAAGAAGAGCGACCGCTTGTTGCTGGCCCACCGACGCACCGATAGATTGCCGACATGGCCGAGCGTCGTTCGATTCTGTTGCTGCAATTGCCGATCCCCCAGCCGGGACTGGAACCGGCCAAGGGGAACGTGCCGCTCGCGGCCGGGTATTTGAAAATGTATGCCCGGCGACGCGGCCTGGAAGAGTTTTACGACATCGACATCTTTCCGCCTCGGTTGAGCAACACGCTCAGCGATTGTGGTTTGGTCGAGGAGATTCTCGCTCGAGATCCGTCGTTGGTTGGATTCTCGTGCTATCTGTGGAACATTGACCGGACGCTGTGGATCGCCTCAAGGCTGAAAGAGCGTCGGCTGGACATTCGCATTATCGTTGGCGGCCCGGAGGTCACGGCCGACAACGCTTGGGTGCTGCAGTCTCCGGCCATCGACTTTGCTGCGATTGGCGAAGGAGAACAAACCTTCGTCGAACTGCTGGCCGCGCTGCGTGAGAACGAATTGCCGCGCACAGCGATCGCAGGCTTGTACGTGTCGCCGCACGCAGCTCGGCGAGCGAGGGGCGTCAGCCCTCTGATGGGTCGAGTCGCCGCAACGCTTCCGATTCATGAATTCAACGGCCAGGAACAGTCCAACGATCTGCAACGCATCAAGGGGCTGACGCCCCCCGCTCGCTTGGACGTTGTTCGTCCCGAAACGGCGCAGTTCATTCACAACGCCGATCCCAACTCGCCGATCGGGCAATTGCCGTTGTTTCGTCAGCCGTTGCCGTCGCTGGACGAGATCAGCTCGCCGTATCTCGAAGGCATCCTCGACGCGGCCGAGGAACAGATGTTGCTGCTCGAAACGATTCGCGGCTGCATCTTCAAGTGCAAGTTCTGTTACTACCCGAAGAGCTACGACGATCTGTATTTCGTCTCGAAAGAAAAGATCATCGCCAACCTGCGGCACGCGCGCGAGCGCGGGGTCAAGGAAGTCGTGTTGCTCGACCCGACGCTCAATCAAGCCCGCAACTTCGTGGAGTTCGTCAAGCTGTTGGCGGAGCAGAATCCGGATCATCAATGGAACTACTTTGGAGAGCTGCGGGCCGAAGGGATCACGGCCGAGATTGCCAGGCTGCTCCGCGACGCGAACTTCACCGAAGTCGAGATTGGCTTGCAGTCGATCGACCCGCTGGCAATGGAGCTGATGGACCGCAAGAACAACCTGAAGGCGTTCGAGCGGGGCGTGAAGGCGATCATGGACGTCGGGATCAAAGTCAAAGTCGATTTGATCATCGGCCTCCCCGGCGACACGCCGGAATCGGTACGTCGTGGGATGCACTACCTCCGCGACACGGGCCTCTTCACCAGCATGCAAGTTTTCAATTTGGCCATTCTGCCCGGCACCGCCTTCCGGCAAGAAGCTACGCTGCACCAACTCGAGTATCAGTCGCGACCGCCGTACTACGTGTTGAAGACTCCGACGATTGACCTGCCGACGATGTTCCAACTCATGGAGCAGGCCGAGGAGATATTCGAGACGGAGTTCGACGCGGTGCCGCCGCCGGTGGAGGAGATAGGGTTCAGGGTTCAGGGGCCAGAGGTCAACGGACTGAAAAGCGGGTCGCTCACGACTTCATTGACGGTTGATCTCGATCTGGCTTCACGTCCGGCGTTGCCTGTGGCAGCTTGTCGGTCGCAGGCATTTGAGTTGAATCTGCAAGCGGTGGACTTTCGCAAGCATTGCGAGGTGGCCTGCGGGCTGGTGGGGCAACTGCTCGACGACAACCCGCACTCGACGCTGCGAATCGTGCTCGAACCGACCGGCGATCCGCAGCATCTGACGCCGATGGTGTTGCAGGCGATCCGAGTCGCCTGCCTCAAAGAGCCGTCGTACCTGGACCGATTTTATTCGATGCAGCTCGGCCGTCCGAAAGGGGCCAAGCAGATCGTCGTCCGCCTACCGTGGAGCGAACGGGACCGAGTCGGCTTTGACTGGATTGACAGCCTCAGTCCTTTCGCGTCGCTGGTCTGGCACGGTGAGGATCTTCCGAACCTCGACGAACTCAGCGACGAACTGGAAGTTCACGAGTTCGTGCTGTCGTCGTGACCGTTTCCACCGCGTTCTCGCGGCGCACGTATGCTGTTTCTTGTGCCGGCACTCGCTAGTCGGTGAAATCGGTGCTGTTGATTCGCCCTCACGCCGCTCTTTGCCGGGAGACTCTCACCATGCTCGCGCGTTGGAATCGTATTGCCGCCGCTGTCCTGTTTCTGATTGTGGTCGCTGTCTGTGGCCTCATCGCCTTGCAGGCTGACGACAAAAAGACGACTGAGAAGACGAGCGAAGCCAAACCCAAGCTCAAGGAAATCAAACTCTTCAACGGCAAAGATCTGACCGGCTGGAAATCGTCGGGCTTCGGCGGCGACGGCGAGATCAGCATCGAGGAGGAAAAACTCATCCTCGACTTCGGCAACGACTTGACCGGCGTCACGTGGAACGACGGCAAGACGCTGCCGAAGGTGAATTACGAGATCGCACTGGAAGCCATGCGTGTTGAGGGGAGCGACTTCTTCTGCGGCCTGACGTTTCCGATCAAGGACGACCCGTGCAGCCTGATCATCGGCGGCTGGGGCGGCAGTGTGTGTGGCCTGTCGAGCCTGGACTATCGCGACGCCTCTGAGAACGAGACCGTCAGCTATCGCGAGTTCAAGAACAACCAGTGGTACAAGATTCGGCTGCGCGTCTTAGAAAAGAAGATCACCGCTTGGATCGACGACAAGCAACTGCTCGAAGTTGACATCACCGGCAAGAAGATCACGATCCGCGGCGAAGTCGAAGCCTGCAAACCGCTCGGCTTCTGCACCTGGCGCACAAAGGGGGCGCTGCGCAACATCGTGCTCAAAGAAATCGAGCCGCCGAAGGCGGAATGACGAAGTCCGAATGCCGACGATTGAGAGCCATCCCTCTCCCGGTGAAGACACGCGCCGACTGATCGCTCAGATCAGGCGATCAAGTCTCTTACTGCGTCAGTCCGGTGACTGATCGAATTGCCGAATTGAGAAATTCTCGGAACTGAAAAGAAAATGTGATTGCATCCGGTGTTCTCGTTCGTTTGTACTACTCACGCTGAGCCAGGAGTACATGAGGACGGAAGTACGTGCGGCAGAGAGGTCGCTCCGATGGAGCGATTGAATGGAGACGACGGTTTCCCAACGCCGGTTGATTCTGCGTTCGTTTCAGAGTCCCGGTGATCTGGTCATGCTGACGGCGGTGGTACGCGACCTACACGTGGCCGCTCCCGGTCGCTTCCTGACCGACGTTCGCACGTCGGCGGACGCGCTCTTCGAGAACAATCCGCACATCACGCGGACGGCGTGCTCTGTCCGGTGACCTTGGCCATGCACTTGGCGGCGGCGGTGTAGACCAAGCCGGGGCGACCGCAGAATCGGCCGTGCGTCGCGAGCCTCCGCACTGGGAGGCCTATCCGCACCATCAATTCCTGAGCACGGTCGGTGCGCTGTCGTGCTGCGCGCAAGGCGGCTGCTGGAAGTCGCGGTGTCAGCTCGTGGGAGACGGCGACCCGAAGGATCAGCACGATGTTTGCACGCAGCCGGTGCAGATTCGAGCGGACTTGCGGATTCCGAAATGTCTGGACCTGATCACGCCGGAAGACGTGGTCCGCCGGATCGAACTCTATTACGACGGTGGAGCGCTGTCCCTGCGAAACGGCGATCCGGTGGTATCCCGAACGGTCCCCACCACGACCGCCCCAACCGAAAGACATGTTGACGTGGCGGCCAAGACGCGGAATGTGCTGATTGAATT
>CAYSHJ010000891.1:0-2007 GCA_964430385.1 uncultured Planctomycetaceae bacterium | reverse complement strand
GTGACGATTCTGGAGGAGCGTGCGGCGTTGGCGGAAGGATCGCGACCGGTGATTCAGCGGTGTCCGCACTGTTCGTCGCCGCGGGTGCGCGTGATCGGCGAAGCCCAACAGACGGAGGTTCGCACGCCGCGGGGAGTCGTGGTGATGAACCAGCAGACGCTGCGCTGCCGGGATTGTACTGGTTCAGCCTGAACCGGAGAATGAGTGCCGGTGCGCAATGCACTCTGGCCATCGGACGGTTGCGTTTTAGGAAGGCATAGGGGAATGCTCTGAATGATGGCGGCGGACAAGGGTGAGGGCGGTCGCCACGGCAACCGCCCCCGGCGATCATTCGTCGCACACCCGGCCGGCTATCCCTGGCGAGTTGGACGCCTCCAGAGCTCGCTTCCGTTTGGCCGGTTGAATGGATCATCGTCATTGATTGCTTGTAGTGCAAAGACTTTTTTCCTGCGCGACAGGAGACTCTTTCATCGCCGCGTCGGGTGACGCATCGCGCGATGTTTCCACCGATGCGTCGCCGTTGATCTCCTGTCGTCGCCGCTGTCGTTTGTCCCGCGCCTCGGCGAGCTTCCGGTCGCGCTGGTCGAAAATGGCTTGCTCCTTTCCCGCGAGTTTGTCGGCGGGCGTGACGTATCCGATGGCGCTGTGCAATCTCACGTTGTTGTAATGTTCGACGTAGCTTTCGACGATTCGTCGTGCATCGTCCAGGGACAGCGGAGTCTGCGGTCGGATGCACTCGCACTTGATGGTTTTGTGAAAGCGTTCGAGCTTGCCGTTGCTCTGCGGATAAAACGGTGAGGTTCGCACATGGGTCATGCCGGCGATGCGGATGAACTGCTTGAAGTCCCTGGCAATGAACTGCGGCCCGTTGTCGGAGATGACGCGTGGACGAGCCTCGGGGAACTTTTCCCGGGCACGCTGAAGAACGATTTCGACCTGTGCTTCGGTCATCGACTCTTTGATTTCCCAGTGAATGATGGACCGGCTCATTCCGTCCAGCACGCTGCAAAGATAGTAGAAAGTGCCGGAGATATTGAGATAACTGATGTCCACATGCCAGTGTTCGTGGGCCAGGAGCGGCTGCACGAATCCGGTTCCCTTCCGCGACGGCTTGCCGTTGAATCGCTCGATTCGTCCGGCCTGTTTGAGCACGCGATAAACGCTGGAAGGACTCACCGCGACCTTGTCCGCATCCAGCATCATGAACGTCAGACGACGATAGCCTTCCAGCGGATAGCGCGCCTCGAAGTCGAGGATGGCGCTCCTCTCCCAATCGTCCAGCCAATGATCGCGTGGTATGCATGCGTTGTGCTCGTTGACTTTGCCGAAACGGTTCTTCCAGTCGTGGAACTTGCTGGAACGGATGCCCAGCCATTCAACAAACCGACAGGCCGGCAATCCGGTCTTCTGCGACCAGCGGCTTACGAAGTCGATCACCTCATCGCGCACGTCGTGAGCCGTCCATTGCCCGTTCAGATCAGGCCAAGCTTTTTTTTCAAGGCGACATGCTCGCCCATCAGCTCGGCCAGGACTTCGTTCTTCTGCTGCAATTTGCCTTCGATGGCGGCGAGCTTCTTCTCCTCGGCGGCCTGGGCATGGACGTTGCCGGCTTTGGATTCAAAGACCGAGGCGCCGTCCTCGAAGAGCTTCTTCTGCCAGAGGTAAAAGAGGGTCGGCTGAATGTCATGCTTGCGGCAGACTTCCGAGAGCGCGAGCTTCTCGATCAGGTGTTCACGAAGAATGGCCAGCTTCTGGGCCCCGGTAAAATGGCGACGCTGAGCGGACATGGCAGGTTGCTCCATCGGGCACCGTGATTGTATCTAACGCCGATGGCCGGTTCTCCAATTCCGACTGAAGCAGCACAATCCACCCGTTGGTGCCGTAGCTTCCGAACAGCTTCCCGATGTGCAGGGTCTGGCGCCATTGATTTGTGGCAGTTCCGGCACCCTCCGTCTCCGCGCGGTCGGTTTCGGGGCAGCGGAGAATTCGGCCCACGAGGTCGACTTG
>CAYSHJ010000890.1:0-4430 GCA_964430385.1 uncultured Planctomycetaceae bacterium | reverse complement strand
CGCCGCTGACGACCCCGCGCAGCCCGTCGCGTACGAATGGGTCAAAGTCACGATGACCGCCTCGTTCGCTCCGCGCGACGGGGCGGGAGCATTGTCGTTTCAAGGCAAGATGTGGCTGCTCGGCGGTTGGAACCCGGCGCCGGCTCAGCGGCAATTCTTCCCACGCATCTGCAACAACGAAGTCTGGAGTTCTCGCGACGGGGCCGAGTGGACGCTCGAAAAACCGAACACGTTCAAAGACCGCTCGTTCGATCCGACGTCCGATTGGGAGGGACGCCACACGGCCGGATACGCCGTCTTCCGCGACAAGCTGTGGATCATCGGCGGCGACGCGAATCAGGGGAATTATCAGAACGACGTGTGGAACTCGGCCGACGGCAAGACGTGGAGCCTCGTCAATCGCGACAAGCCCGTGCCGTGGGGACCGCGGACATTGCATTACACGGTCGTCCACGCCGACAAGATGTGGGTCATCGGCGGTCAAACGATGCCGGCCTTCGCGAAGGCGGACGAGGTCTTTTATCGCGACGTTTGGACCACTCAGGACGGTGTGAACTGGCAACAGGTCCAACCGAAAGAGCCGTTCTGGCCGCAGCGCGGCATGATCGGCGGCAGCGCGGTTCACAAAGGCCGCATCTGGATTCTCGGCGGCGGCACGTATGACACGCCGAAGGTTCCGACTCGCAAGTATTTCAACGACGTCTGGAGTTCCGCCGACGGCGTCGCTTGGGAACAACACACCGCAGCCGCTCCGTGGGCCGCTCGTCAATATCACGACGTCGCCGCGTGGGATGGTCGCTTGTGGGTGCTCGAAGGTTACGCGACAGCGAATCGTAACGACGTCTGGTACTCGGCCGACGGCAAGCACTGGCACGAGGTACCCAACACACCTTGGAAACCGCGTCACGCCGCGAGTGTCTTCGTTCACGACGGAGCGTTGTGGATGATCGCCGGCAACAACATGGAACCGGACGTGTGGAAGCTGCGGCGGAAGTAGGCGACAAGGAGACGTCGCGCTTGTTAACCCGAATCGCGCACGCATTCCGGTCGCAGCCAGACAGAGTGTCAAATTGAAGCCTCAAGCGCAAGCGAATGAGAACGCATTTTCGCACCTTCGTTGGCGCTTTCTGATGTTGCGCAATTTGTCGTAGTCGTGACGAATTAGTTCGAGAATTCGCGGCAAATGTGCGAAGACCCCATCCGGCTCGCCCGGATGGTGAATCTGATGGCTGGCTAACCCAACACGCCCCTCCTTGGGCTGCCTGTTTTTATGCGATCCGCCATCGGCGGATCGCATAAAAACAGGCAGCTGGAGCGTGAAGTTCGCGGCTAGCTCACCGTCGTCTTCACCATCCGGGCGAGCCGGATGGGGTCGATTCAAAAACTGCCCGACATCAAAACTTGCGTCAGGCTTCAATTTAACGGTGTGCCAGTCGGGTTAACGCGAAGTAACGCCGAGCCGGAAGCCAATGTCATTGGACTTGTCGAAATCGAGCCGGTATCGGAGCGGCGCACCGGCGGGAGCGAACAAGTCTTCGGGAACGGCCGGAAAGAATTCAGGAACGAGTTCGTCGAGTCGATCGGGATAGCGAGCGTGCCGGCGTTGGAACACTTGAATAGCCAACGCGGTTTGCAACACGTCGTCGCGTGCTTGTTCGTAGTCATTCCACCTTAGCCTCTCGCGACAATCGTCGCGCGACAGAAACGTACGCGCCATGATCGATTCGGTTTGGATTATCTTCTCAAGGTCGACAGGGGCGATCGAGTTCTTTGCGCCTGCGGGACTCGGAACAAAGAAACCAGCGGACTTGGAGTCCCAAACTCGGTCGCGACGGTGATGATCGGTTTGCGTCAACCAGTTAGTGTAGACGTGGCGTGCAAGCTGAAGGGCAACGTCCGGCTCACCTAACGTGAATAGCCATGCTCGAAACAGCGTTGGTTGATCCTCCCAGAGATCTCTAAGGTCTCGATTGCGATCGAACATCAAGGTCAGGTAGGGAGCGGATGATTCCATGCGAATCCAGTTGCAGGTCGACAGATAGTCGTACATCAAAGCTGACGACACGGACGGCTTGCGAAGTCGTTCTGCCTTCACGTCCGCAATCGCTTGCCGAAGCTGATTTGTGGTGATTCTCGAATCTGCCGCCCAATGAATGATCCCGTCTGCGGCCGCGTCGTGAATCACCGTCGAAAAGGCGAGATTAATCGAATCCGCGTGCCGAGCGACTTGATTGCCAGCACGATAGGTCGTCAGCAACCATTCCCACGCTTCAGCCAGTTCTCCGCTCGCCTGAAGACGCATTGACTCCAAGACTGCTAAATTTGCGAAGTCTCGAAGACTCCCATCGGCGTTTCCCGAGCGATTGACCTCATCGGGTCGCTCGTATTGAGCGTCTGGTTTCGCCGTGCCCTTCCGCCACACGTCCAGAGCCGGACGATTTGCGTCGAGCCACTTCCGCACATCTGCGGGCGCTTCGGACCAGGGACGCTTCGTGGCGGTACGAACTTCGTCATAATCCCCGCGAAACTCCACAAACATCGCCGTCGCGGCGCGATACTCGACAAATGCGTTGTCGGCGTCGGGCACGACGAATTCGAGAAGCGGCTGCGTGTAAAACGGCTCCGGCGCGTCAGGCACTCGCGAAATCCGATAGCCGCGATAGGCGAACGGAGCGGCCAGCACCGCGAAGATCAGCAGCAGCGGGACCGCGACTTTGGGGTGCAGCAGAAACAGCAGCCATCGTACGGCTCGTGAGCGCGGTTCGTGCGCGGGTGGGGTTTCGTGCGGCGATGTCGGTTCCAGTGACATACCCGGTTTCCATGCCGATTATTTGCGGCATGCGAAGCTTATCCGCAACGCCAACGGTCTGCCCGTCAAGCGACGTTCGGCATCGAATGCCATTCGACGCCCTCCCCGACGCGGCATTGGCATCGACTTCGACTGTATGAGTTTGTCTTGGCTCCCTGCCAGCTTGCCTGGCTGGAGCCGAAGATTGACAAGCTAAGACGCCGCCTCATTTCCTCGCCTCCCCTTTCTTCCTCTGCGTGCCGCCAAAGGCGGCACGCAGAGGAAGAAAAGGGAAGATGGGGAGCGTTGCTTGCTAGCTCACCAGTCTCGTTCACCAGCCAGACAAGCTGGCTGGGGTCAACTGATACCGTCGATCTACACAACTCACGATTGAAGCTTGAAAGGCCGCGAAGCGGCGATGAATCGTCGCACTCGAAAGCGGGCGACTCCAACTTCGTCTCCTGGGTTTCTATCATTCGCCGAATGCGGGAGCGGGAGCACGTGGAAATTCCACGGCCTCACTCACTAACGCGGGCGATGCCCGCAACCTTACTCCTTCTCCCCGCATCGGGGGAGAGGGTCGGGGTGAGGGGGTTCGTGGGCCGGTGGAGCGCTCGGCCCCCTCACCCTAGCCCTCTCCCCCGCGGCGGGGGAGAGGGGACATGACGTACGGTGAGCCTCGTTGGTCCGCTGAGCTTGACTGCGGCGAGGCCAATTGAAAACTGCAAACTTGCAATCGGCAATTTGCAATTGCTCGGCGGCACTTTTGAACTTAGGAGTTTTGCGAATGGAAGACCGCATTGTTGCTCGCGGAGTGACGTTTGATGACGTGTTGCTGGAGCCGGCTTATTCGGAGGTCATGCCGATGGAGGTCGATGTGTCCTCGCGGCTGACTCGGAATGTGACGCTGAACATCCCCGTCGTCTCCAGCCCGATGGACACCGTCACCGAGGCGGAGATGGCGATTGCTTTAGCTCAAGAGGGCGGGATCGGCGTGATTCACAAGAACATGACGATCGACCAGCAAGGATTGCAGGTCGAGCGTGTGAAGCGGTCCGAGAACGGCGTCATCGTCGATCCGGTCACGCTGCCGCCGGAAGCATCCGTCGGCGAGGCTATGAAAATCATGGACGAGCGGAACATCGGCGGCGTGCCGATTACGCGCAACGGCAAGCTGGTCGGCATCTTGACGCGGCGAGACCTGCGGTTTCTGGAGTCCAGGGACACCCGCGTGGCCGACGTCATGACTAAGGATAAGCTCGTCACGGCCCACGAACACACCGACTTGGTGTCAGCTCAACGAATACTCCTGGAAAACAAAGTGGAGAAACTTCTCCTAGTTGACGACCAATACCAATTAAAGGGATTGATCACGATCAAGGACATCGACAAGAACCTGAGGTTTCCGCGCGCGTCGAAAGATTCGCGCGGTCGCCTGCGGGTCGGGGCGGCGATCGGCGTGTTCGACTTCGAACGAGCCGCTTGCCTGCTGGAGAAGGGCGTCGACGTGCTGGTGGTGGATTCGGCTCACGGACACTCGAAGAACGTCATCGAGACCGTCCGCGAGATCAAACGCCGCTGGAGCATCGACGTCGTCGCCGGCAACATCGCCACGACCGAAGGGGCCAGGGACTTGGTCAAA
>CAYSHJ010000889.1:0-3002 GCA_964430385.1 uncultured Planctomycetaceae bacterium | reverse complement strand
GCGTGTGCTCGAATCGCGACGTTGATGCCGATGACCTCACCGTCCAGGTTGATCAGCGGGCCGCCGCTGTTGCCGGGATTGATACTGGCATCGGTTTGAATCAGGTTCTTATAGCCCTGCTTTTCGTTGACCTCGACATCGCGTTTTAAGGCGCTCACTAAGCCACTGGTGGCCGTATTTTCGTAGCCGTAGGCATTGCCGATCGCGAAGACGGTCTCGCCCAGCATCAAGTCCGACGACGTGCCGAGTGGCATGACCGTGAGCGGCTTCGTGGCGTCGATCTTGATGATTGCCAAGTCTTGCTTGCGGTCGTAGGCGATGACTCGCGCGGTGTAGACACTGCCGTCCGACAGCGTCGCTCGCAGCGACTCGACTCCCGCGACGACGTGATGATTGGTGACGATATAGCCGCGTTCGTCGAGGATGATTCCGGTTCCCATGCCGTTGATCTTGCGATCCTTGCCGGTGAGCAAGCTGTCGGCGTCCTCGGCGGTTTTCTCGCTGTGGATGTTCACCACGCAAGGCATCGCACGCTGGATCGCCTTGACGGCGGGAGTGTCTCGGAGAGGTGAAGCCCAGGCTGGCAAACTGGCCAGCAAGGCGATCGAAGACAGGCAGGCAGCAAGGTGTCGACGCGTCATGGGAGGCGGATTCTGGTCTGGAGACGTGGCGGACGATTCGCGGGACCTGTTGCCTCCGGCATGGACCCGACCAACGGCGGAGTGCGATCCTTCAACTCTCCGTACCGCCAGCATCGGCGGTCGTGTCGTAACTGCTTCAGGCGTCACGGCGGAACACGCACAGCTTGCCCAACACGAACGAGGTCGGGTTGTGACGCCTGTACCGTTGTTCGACTTCGGACATCGGAATTCGCCCGGCAAGTCGCGCTTGTCCGATCAAGTCGAAAGTCGGGCCGCGAGGATCGCCGTCGAGACAGCACGATCATCTGCGAGCGGTCGCTTCCGCGAACCGTCCGGACATCCTACAACTGGACCGGTTACGTCGATTTGCCGCACGCGAGTCAATTCGGCTCATGTCGTCTCGCTTGGAAATTCAGATGTTGTCGAACCACGATTGACTCATCCCGCAAGGTTTCCTTCGATGACGCGACGCGCACAACTCGAACAGCTTCTCGCCGTCGAACCACGCGATCCGTTCCTGCGATACGGACTGGCGATGACCTGCGTCTCTGACGGCGACTTCGCGGCCGCACGCGCTCACTTCGAGCAACTGCTCGAAGAAAACTCGAGCTACGTCGCCGGGTACTTCCAGTTGGCTCAGTTACTGGCTCGCCAGGGAGACTTCGAGGAAGCGAAGCCGCTCTTGCGGACCGGCATTGCCGCCGCACTCAAAGCCGGCGATGACCACGCTGCCGCCGAGATGACGGCATTCCTCGATTCGCTGTAAATCGCGTCGCTATTCCGAACACGGCCGAGTCTGACACTAACCCGATGCATAAGCGAGGAACTGTTACCTCAGCCCTCACTTACGCTTCGGGCTCGTGCGGGTGTCTGCCAAGTGCGCCAGACTTAGCCGAGCAATGTAAAACAGCGGCTCACCTCTGAGTTTTTATGTAGGCGAGCACACTGCCTTACGGGAAGCGAAAAGTAACTCGTCATTGACCATCTTGTTACTTGCCGATACATTTTGATGCGTCAAAAATATTTTTTCTAAGTGTCGGCAATGTGGAGAAGCGATGACACACCCGTTCCGTAACCTACTGTTCTGCCTTGGGGTTTGTCTTCCGCTTGTGTCAGGTTGCGGGAAGGTCAGTTCGCACGAAAAGGCATCGCCGCCAAGCGATCAGCAGCACAAGGTTCGTTCGATTCGCATTGTCACGACGGTGGGCATGGTCACGGACATCGTGCGGCAGGTCGTCGGCGACCGAGCGAAAGTGATCGGCCTGCTCAATGAGGGGGTCGATCCGCACCTCTACAAGCCGACGCGCGAGGATGTGAAACAGCTCAGTGACGCGGACGTGGTCTTCTATGGTGGGTTGATGCTCGAAGGCCGAATGGAGGAAGCACTTAAGAAATTGCGGCGGGCCGACAAACCTGTCGTCGCGGTCGCTGAATCGCTCGATCAATCAACGCTCCGCAAGCCGGCCGAGTTCGAAGGACACTTCGACCCGCACGTTTGGATGGACGTGAAGTTGTGGAGCCAGTGCGTCACTGCCGTGGCGAAGGCGATGTGCGAGTTCGACGCCGACCACGCCGATGAATATCGACAGCGAGCGGATGACTATCAGCGACAACTCGAACAACTGGACGCGTACGTCTGCAAGGTTATTGAGTCGATTCCTGAACAGCAGCGAGTTCTAGTAACGGCGCACGATGCCTTCGGCTATTTTGGTCGCGCGTACGGCCTGGAGGTGAAGTCGGTTCAAGGCATTTCGACGGAGTCCGAAGCGGGCGTCGCGGACATCAACGCACTGGTCGATTTTCTGGTCGGACGGAAGATCGGTGCTCTGTTCGTCGAGAGTAGCGTCTCCGACAAAGGCTTGCGTGCGGTCATTGAAGGCGCAATGCAGCGCAAATGGAAAGTGAAGATCGGTGGCGAGTTGTTCTCCGACGCGATGGGATCGGCGGGCACCTACGAGGGAACATACATCGGCATGATTGACCACAACGCGACGACGATGGCTCGCGAGTTGGCTGGGCAAGTTCCCGAAGGTGGTATGAACGGCAAGCTGTCGAGAATCAAATAGCCGCGGTTGTGACCAATGCTGCTGGCAACGGCCACGGACGCAAGCTGCGTCCGCCACGAAAGTAAACCATGAGCACCTCGTCGATAGTCGATCACGAAGCAAGGCTGGAACTGCCGACTCGGATGGTCGCGGTCGGAGCAGCCAAGGCCGAGCCGATGTCGCCGTTGCTGATCGAAGATGTCACCGTTGCGTACCACCGGCGGCCGGTGCTGTGGAACATCGACTATCAGGCTCCGGCGGGAAAGCTGATCGCGATCGTCGGACCGAATGGATCGGGCAAGACGACGCTCATCAA
>CAYSHJ010000888.1:0-2346 GCA_964430385.1 uncultured Planctomycetaceae bacterium | reverse complement strand
TATTCGGTGATGTTGCCGAATCAATCCGAATCATCTGGAAGACATAGCCGTGGCGGCTGATCTTCGTTTTCGGCCGGCCGGTCGCCCTTCGCTCCCACGTGCGTGTCGTTTTGGATGGTGGTCTCAAATTGAGTCCGCAACGGCCGACTCGCTTTTGAATCGATCGAACAGGCCGACAGGCTACTGGCTGCCGCCGCGCGTTGGGCGTTGTGGTCGAGCAGCCTCTGGCGTTGACGCGCAATCGCGAACCGCCGACTGAGGATTTGCTGAAAATCGAACGTCACATGCTTGGGCTTGGCGAACGGTTCCAACTCAGCGGCGACGTCGCGCGCCGTGGCGAAACGCTGGCCGGGATCTTTCGCCAGCATCCGCTGCAAAACTTCGGCAACCATGTCAGGAACATCTGGAACCAATTTCCGAATCGGCTGCGGCTCGACGTTCCGTTGCGCGTCGATCTTTTGCGAGCGAGTCGTGCAATCGGGGAACAGCACATGCCCGGAAAGCATGAAATACATCGTTGCTCCCAGGCTGTAGATGTCCGCTCGATGATCGACATTGAAGCTATCGCGAGCTTGTTCCGGCGCGATGAAATCGGCCGTGCCCAAGCAGTCCTGGCCAAAAATCATGGCCAACGAGAACTCGTCACCCAACGCCGACTGCGACGCGAGCGACAAACCAAAGTCCAACACATGCGCGTTACAGTCCTGATCCACGAGCACGTTCGCCGGTTTGATGTCGCGATGCACGAGTCCTTGCCGATGCGCGTGCTGCAATCCCGCCGCGACATGCCGCGCGATATGACAAGTCAGCGGCCAAGCGATCGGCCCGCCCATCGCCACGAACTCGTCGACCCCCACGCCTCGGACCAAATCCATCACCATGTAATGCACATCGCCGTACAGGCCGGCGACCTTGCCGATCTCGCGCGTGCGGATGATCGCGTCATGATTCAGCCGTAGGCCCGCTTCCGCCTCCAGCCGAAAGCGCGTGAGCAACCCGGCGTCGCTCTCGCTCTGCTGGCACAGCATCTTGAGCGCGACTTCTTCATCCGTCCGCAGATCACGCGCGATGTAGACCCAACCCATGCCGCCCGAACCGAGAATCTCTTCAATGCGGTAATCATCGATAAAGAACCCGCGCGCATGCCCCTCCAATAACCGCTGCGCGTGCAGCCGAGTAATCACTCCCGACTTGACGAGAGCCTTGGCCACAGTCATCGCATCTTGCTGGGAGAACTCGCCGAGTTTCTCCACCACATCGTCAAACAGCTCAGCCGAGAGCAGCTTACTCTGCCGAAGATGATCGAGGAACTCAGTGGCATTCACGAGCATCGTCACGACGAGGTACCTGTCGAGCTCAGGATACAGGTTTCGTGCGTCCCCGAAATTCTCTGAGACGCGGACAGGACACGCTCATGATACTGGCATTGCCATGCCGTTCGCCACCGCTAGGCCACCGCATCCCAGGCGGCAACCAACATCATGACCACACCGACCATCACCTTGCCGAGCGTTCCCAGCACACGGCCGATGGCCACGGCTTGGCCGCCGATGAACACATTCCGCCACCTGGAGAAGCGGCGACCGTGAACACAACGGTTCCTGGAACATTCGTTTTCCCTCGCAATGGTCGCACTGGAAGATTCATGGACGTTTACGAGACGCCTTTCCGTCTTTGGCGGAAGTCGGCGGCCAGCAGCCTCGACGATCCAATTCCAGTCTCTTGCAACCGCATTAGCACAACAAAGCAGTTTGGATGGGACAGTTGCAGCTTGGCTCGCTCCGCTTCGCCCAGCAACCGCCGGCCGGCGCGGTCGTCCTGATGCACGATGTCCGGAACTTCGTCTTCCTGATTAGCAAGCAACCAATCCACAATGGCGTGGTCCAACACCGCACCGCCCAGATGCTTGCCGCCAGCGATCTCGCCGCCGGAACGGCTAGGACACACATGGTGACCGGCTGACCCACCTCCGCTTCCGCCGATCGCCGCACATGCTCGACGACGCGCGTTAGACACTCTTGAACGGTGCGAGTCTCCGAACCCAGTCGAACTTCGCCTTCGACGTCGCGCAACAGATAATCGGCGGTCAAGTGAGGAGATGTTTTCGCCAAGCCTGCGGCTTGAAACCCAACAATAATTTCACCCACGTCCAAGCCGACCAGCGTCGGCATCAAGTACTCCGTTCTCAAATCTGACCGGCATCGGTTCCGACGCGGCGGAACCACACACAAACGCCGACGTGTTGGTGTTGCCGATTCTCAGGCCAAGGATGCTCACCTTCACGACTCCCGCCAAAGCTCCGCCCGCCAGACCATCACATAGTCCACGACACAAATCGTGCTTTGC
>CAYSHJ010000887.1:0-4150 GCA_964430385.1 uncultured Planctomycetaceae bacterium | reverse complement strand
GGTGATGTTGCGTCATTGTGTAACACCGATCGGATTGTTCGATAAGTCGTTCGCTCATCGGCTGACTGGCGTGCGACCGCAAGTCGATGCCGCGTCGGCGCATCATCTCGCCCGATTCAGGGCTCGCCGGAAGCCCGTAGTCCGCCGCCAGCCCCGCCGACGCCACGAGGAATCCACGCTGAATCAATTCCGGCACCGAGCACTTCAGTCGCTCCGACAGCATCTGCCGACACAGGGCCTCGGCCATCGGACTGCGACAAGTATTGCCAGTGCAGACAAACACGAGAAGCTCGCACGCGGCCAACTGAAGCCGATTCTGATCTATGATTCCTGCGTGAACAACGCTCCACCCCTGTGAGTCCACACGCACCACCGACGCGCGGCCTCCGCCGGACGCGGGGCTTTCGTGAATGATCAAGCTGACGTCTCGCCATTCCGGTTCGCCGAAGTGCTCAGACCTCGGCAGACCTTCGAGTTCGCGCAAAACCAATGGACCGCGTGTCAACTTAGCGACTTCGCTCAACACGGGATGACTGGAAACTCGCACGGACAGTTCGACGTCGGCCAGCAACGCGTTCCGAGTCCCTTCCGGTAACGCTTGCAAGAACCCATTGTCCGATGTTGCGGCCGCTCGCAGCGTCAGCGGCCCGGGCCAGCAACGTCGAGCGAGCCGCCGGCCAACCGTCGGCAAATGCGGCAAAAAATCGGCTGTCTCCTCGTCGCCACGCAATAACAACGTAACGGCGGGAGCGACGTTGGTCGCCGGTCCAGAACGGATCAATCGCGCGACCGCGTTTTCGGAAAGTGCCGCTGCCGCGAGTACACTCCCAGCCTCCGACGGAAGTGCGACAAGTTCCCCAGCCATCAATCGCTGGACGGCACAATGCACGACATCGCGTCGATCCGTGACTTCGCGCAGCTCGACGACCTCCGGCATTGTCTCGACGCTCCTCAACCAGAAAACGCCCCGTCGAATGCCAACGGACCCAAAGAATCGGGGCCGAACAGGACGGGCGCGGGCGAATATAGTGCTCCCAAGAGGGGCCTTCAAGGAGCAAGAAATGGGACCGGCGGACGACCGGGCTGGCGAAACAAACCTTCACGTCTGGTGAAATTTCCTGCAAGCTGCTGTAGAACTCCTTTTGAAATCTCGTTCGGTTCGACCTTCGCAACTTTGCCATGACGCCACTTGAGCCACCACGTCTCGGTCGCCCTCCGCTCTCCAAGCGGGCGTTTCGAAGAATCGTCGAATTTCGCGGCTTTCAGCGGCTGCCGTTGCATCAGTACCGCAACAAAGTGCGGCGGCTCTACGACGGCCCCGCGGGGGCGTGGTTGCTCTTCGCCAGTTTGCTGTCGATGCACCAACCGTTGATGGGCCGCATGCTCAAGAAACGGAATTTCGACCTCGGCCGTTTTCAGAGCATTCTGGATGTCGGCTCCGGCGCCGGACAAATCCTGGGACATTTGCTGAAACACACGCATCCCGAAGTTGATATCGTGGCCTGTGATCTCTCGCCGCAGATGCTCCGCCGAGCCAGGCAGTCGATGGGCATGCGACGTTTCGGGCTGCGGTCGCGGCCGCGCTTTATCGCGGCCGATGTCGCCCGCCTTCCTTTTGCGGATGAGACGTTTGACTGCGTCACCTGTGGATACGTGATCGAGTATCTTCCCGATCCGTTACCGGGATTGGTCGAGCTGCGCAGAGTTCTCAAGCCGGGAGGTAGTCTGTTGCTGGCCGCGACCGAAGACACGTTCACTGGGTTTCTCAATGGCCGCATGTGGAGCTGTCGCACCTTTAACCGTGATGAACTGCGGCAGGCCTGTCAGCACGTGGGACTCCCTTGGAACCGCCAAATGTGGTTCACGCGACTGCACGAGTTCTGCAAATTAGGCGGCATCTTAGTCGAGGCCCGCAAAGAGACGAATGGGGTGGGAAGCCATCAGACCTCATAGCGGTTCGGTGACCATCCCTGTGCCACGCCGCAGAGCGTCTTAAGCGTCTCGCGTTCCGGGCTGCACGCGACAATCCGCGGCAAGCGGAGCATGTTCGCACGTTCATCCATCCACAACTCGCCGAAGTGAACTGACTCACCGGTGTCGGTCCAGACGGCGTCACCACCCAAGATGCGAGCCAAGTGCAGCGACACCGGAAAGTCATAAATGTTCGGGGAGTGAATCAACGAGCCACCGAATTCGCCCGTCGCCAGCAGCGGATAAATGCTGCCCAGCGTGTCGTCGGCAGCAACGCCATTCAACGCGGCCTGCGTGACGGCGGTCGCTCGTTCGGCATCGCCCTGTTGAAAGCCGATCAGATAGATGTTCTTCGATCGCGACCGAGTCGCCGCGTCGACCGGCGTGATCGAGTCCAAGACTGCGCGCGCCGGCCGACTCGGATCATCGGCTCCGCAGACGATCCGCGAACCGATCGCCTCGACCCACGTCCCCTGCTCGCCCGTTTCCGGCACGAACACCAGCGAGTAATGCAGCGTCCGACGATCGCGCAGGTGCAGCATCACCGCGTAGCCGTTACCGGTCTTGTCGCGATACTGCTTTGTCCCGTCGATCGGGTCGAGCGCAATCGTAAACTCCGACTCGCTGGCGAATCGACCCAGGTCGCCATTCGACTCTTCCGCTTGAAGACAACATTGCCGAAACAACGGCGACCGATCTCGCAATGCGGCGATGAGCAGTTCTTGCACCGTCAAGTCGGCCAGCGTCAGCGCGTCGGTGTTCGCGTTGCCCGACGACTTGCTCGACAACGCGACATTGAACTTCCTCAGCCCGCGAGCGATTCCCCCCGCCCACCGTAACACCTCTGGCATGTGCCACGACAACGCGACCGTTAGTTCTGACAGATTCAATGACATAAGCCGATCCTTTGCGAAGAGTTTTGTCTGTAGTTCCCTAACGACGAATCCATGAGACGGGCTTCGTCCGCGACCGAACTCCCTCTCCCCCGCATCGGGGGAGAGGGCTGGGGTGAGGGGGATTCGTGGGCCCTTGGAGTGGAGCGTTCGGCCCCCTCACCCTGACCCTCTCCCCCGCGGCGGGGGAGAGGGAACAAATTGCGCGCACCGCGAACATCACTTACAACCGAACCCCTAACCCCCAGCCCCTTGCCTACCGCACGCCTCAATCACCAACCGCGCGACATCCATCTTCGTCACTCGCTGAAACGCCCGCCAGCCGGGCACGGCGTTGACCTCAATGACGAAGCCGTATCCTTCGCGATCGTACAAGATGTCAATGCCGGCGAATCGAGCTGCCGTCGCGGCAGCCGCTCGCAAGGCCCACTCGGCTTCGTTGTCGGTGACGACATGCGGCGCCCCCCTGCCCTCGCGAGACACGTTCGTCCGAAAGTCGTTCTCCGAAATTCGCCGCATTCCGCCGAGCACCCGACCGTCCAACACGAGGACTCGGATATCAAACCCCAGATGATCGACGAACCGTTGCAGGTACAAGACCGCTTGCAGTCGTTCGAGCGTCCGAAACGTCCGCAGCGCGAGATCCGGATCGCTGACTCGTAGAATGCCGCGTCCTTCGGACCCGAAGATCGGCTTGACAACGACATCGCCGCCAAGACGCTCGAACGCCGCGAGCGCGTCATCCGAGTTCTCGCACACAGCCGTCGCCGGCACCGGCAACCCGGCCACTTCCAGCCGAGCCGTCGTCAAATACTTGTCCACTGCGCATTCAATCGCCTTCGGCGAATTAAGCACACACACGCCGCTCGCCTCCAGGCGCGCCAACGCATCCATCCGAAAGACGACTTGTTCAAGCGACCCCGGCGGCATCGTCCGCACGATCACCGCATCGAACGCCGTCAACGAAAGCTCTTTCAATGTCGCGGCGTCATGAAGTGGTCCCCTTTCCCCCTGGAAAAGGGCTAGGGTGAGGGAGCTACGTGTCGTTTGACAACGTTCTTCTCGCACGTTCGGCTCGCCGGCAAGCCGTTGTCCACAGCTCGCCACGATGCGCGGAAACTCCAGCCGCACGACCTCATGCCCCAACTCGCGCCCGGCTCGCTGCAACTCACCGACGTACCAGCTGCCCGCATTTCCCAGCACGCCAATTCGCACAATATCCCTCGTTGCTACAGCCCAAACGATCTCTGCATCACTTCCGGCGCGATGCGCCCGAAGCGGTGCAC
>CAYSHJ010000886.1:0-2612 GCA_964430385.1 uncultured Planctomycetaceae bacterium | reverse complement strand
AGATCCATGGCTGGCAACTCCTTTTGCCTAGCGAATCAAATGGGGAATCTAGGCAGACATCATGCCAGCGGCCTTTACGAATAGAAAGATGAAAATGGCCTGTTGTTTCCGAGAAATAGCGACGGCCGGGAATTACTGCTTTTGAGCCGGGCCGTTCGCGACGATGTGCCGGGAGGGGGAGTCGACTTTCGTTCGACCAGTTCCGAGTTTCTCGGCCTGATCATCGACCCGACTAATGCGATTTCTGAAGAGAACCAAGCCGGCACGGCGGAGCAGAACAACGTCAACCAAGCCAACGGCCTCGACAAGGACGACATCACATACTTCCCGTGGGACATGAATGGCAGCGGAGCCGTCACGCCCACCGACGCCGGTTTCGTCATCAATCGCCTGGGCCAGTTTGTGACGCCTGATAACGCGCGCGCCGACTTGAACGGGAATGGCGCTGTGACTCCCACCGACGCCGGCGCGGTCATCAACCGCATTGGCTACCTCCGCAACGACAGTGTGATCGAGACGAATCACGCTCCTGTGCTCAGTCCGATTGCCAACCAGACGATCGACGCCGGGAGCGAGCTTTTCGTGACGGCGACGGCGACGGCGACCGATCCCGAGCGACTCACCGATAACTTGACTTTCAGGCTTGCCGATGGCGCTCCTGCGGGTGCGACGATTGACGCCAGCACTGGCGTATTCGGATGGACTCCAGTCGAAACCGGGCGTTTCGAAATCGGCGTCGTAGTGACAGATAGTTCGGGACTGGCCGATCAACAGTTCTTTTCTGTGCGCGTGTTTGTCAATCAGTTGGAGGAGGTGGCGGCCGGTGCGGTAAACTTTCTGCGGGCGACTGTCCATCCCACGACGGGCTTGCCGCGTAACGAAGCGACGCTGCAGGAACTGGCAAGTCCGCCTGGCACGCTGGACCCGAACCACGCCTTCTTCAATCCCGCCCAACTTGGCAATCTCTTCACAACCCTTGTGCTGGGTCACGCCTGGCACGAACAGAGTAACGGTCGGTTTCTCGAAGGCTTCTCCGACATCGAATTGCTCGGCGGACTTGATCGCGCGACGATGTCGTTACAAAACATTCTCGATAACCATGCGTTCGAGACGAACGGCGTCAAAGCGCTGTTCAAGACACACCAGACGGATGACGGCCAGTTTGTCGGTGATCGAGAAATCGCCCTTCTGGACCACTCGCAGCTCTTCGCTGGCCTGGAAGTCACCGCCAACTACTTGCGCTCGCTGGATCCGTCGAGTCTTGACGGTGTCGATCCGCAAGCGGTTTCCGAACTCGCGAATCGCATTGATGCGGCGTCGGCCGAATTCAACACGTTGATCTGGTTCGATGGAACCAACCTGCATCTCGGTGAACCGGACAATCCGCTAGGCGACTCGGTCGTCGACCGGATCACGAGCGAAAGCCGCTTGGCATCGGTGGCCGGATTTGCCCGTAATGAACTGACCGAAGCGAGTTTTCGCAACATCATCGTCGCCAGCATGAATGCGTCCGCCTCCGGCACGACCCCGGGAGGCACATTCGTCGAGCATCTGCCGTTCTTCGGCACTGCGTTGGAGATCTGGGCCGCGACGCCGTATCTTTCGGTAGAGCTAGGCACGCGATTCGACCAACAGACGCTGCTACCGCTCGTTGACGCGCATATCGAGAGGTCTGCTGCGATCGGACTCCCCGCCGCCGGAGCCACCGGAGTCGCCACCGGACTGGACGATCCGGCTTTTCGGCCATTTGCGTTGTCGCCGACCGAATCGAATCACTCGGATCGTGACTTACCGGTACTGATCCCGCCAGCCGCCGGCATGATGGCTGGAGCCAGCGGCGCGGCGAATCCCGCCGCGATCAGTAACTTGGCCGCCGTCATCGCCGCCTTGCGAACCGCCGGGCGGCTCGATCCGGTGTTCGGCCTCCCGAACTACCTGGAATTCCCGCAACTTCAGACGGAACAACTCGTCGATCCGGCGAAGAGCGTCCGCGGCACACTGGAACTGGAACAGATGGCCGTCGGCCTGTTGAACCAGCTTCTGGGTGGCGATTTCCTCGATCGCCAGTTGCGGCAGGACGCCGGTTGGAACACCGCGCTCGACGTCTATGCCGAACTGCTGAACCCTGTCACGATCCAGTCCTTCTCGCCAGCGAATGGCGAGGAGATGGTCAACCTGACGCGTGAGACAGTCGTCCGATTCAACGGACCGATTGATCCCG
This sequence comes from uncultured Planctomycetaceae bacterium, assembly GCA_964430385.1. Lineage (GTDB taxonomy): Bacteria > Planctomycetota > Planctomycetia > Planctomycetales > Planctomycetaceae > CAYSHJ01. The sequence goes on along the minus strand of CAYSHJ010000886.1, from coordinate 391 downwards.
CGACAGTCACGCCGGACTCCTTCTACCTGATCGCGAACGGCCAACGGCTCCCCGGTCGCATCCTCGTTTCCAGCACCGAGCGTTTTGTCACGTTCTTTTATGAGACACCGCTGCCGCCGTCGACCGCCGTCCGCGTTTTCATCGATGGCGGCCTGATCAGGGGCCGAAACGGATTTGCGCTGGATGCTGACGCCGATGGTGGCCCTGGCGGCCAAGCAACCACCGATTTCCGCACATTGCCGCTCACGCGCATCCCGGGCACCAACCTCTTCCTCAACTTCGACAGGTCATTTTCGCAAGTCTCATTCTAATAGCGGGTTGCGAATTCGTGAACCGTCGTTGGCACTACAGAGCAGCTCCTTGAAGTATGGGATTTAGTAGACTTCGCTAC
>CAYSHJ010000885.1:0-5237 GCA_964430385.1 uncultured Planctomycetaceae bacterium | reverse complement strand
TTCCAGACGACGTTTTCGGTGTCGCTCCAATTGGTCGGAGCGGCTTGAGTCGCCGCCGCGACTCCGTTTCGAGACGGCCCGCGCCACCACGGCCAATCACGCTCGGCCGACAGCTTGGGGAAGTCGCCGATGCCACGATCTTGAACGTCGGCGGTGATCCCGATGGTCGGTGATGCGAGTGTCACGACGCAACAGGTAATCCCGAGCCAAATACATTGACGTGACTGATACATGTCCTTTGTTCCTTACTTCAAAGTCGTTGTCGATTGTAGGCAGGCGTCGCGCCTGCTCCACTTGAGTCACCCAGTGATCCGTCTGCTTTGTCCCAACCCGCGAACAATTGTGGGTGGGGAAGTATAACTGCGGCGTGGGGCAGGATTGGACTCAGCGACCGAAACGAATTTCGTGACTCGCAATCAACAAGGGAATCTCAATGCCGCTGCGTTTAGCGAATCTGGGTGAATTGACCTGCCGTATCCTCAGTCGCGTTCCGGAAACCAAACGTCCGCGATTAGTGGTTGTGTTGTGTCACGGCTTCGGCGCGCCGGGCACGGACCTGGTGCCACTCGGTGAAGAGTTGGTCGACCTGCGGCCGGAATTGGCCGAATCGGTCGAGTTCATTTTCCCGGCCGCTCCGTTGAGCCTCGAAGACATCGGCCTCGCCGGTGGCCGAGCGTGGTGGCATATTGATATGGAGGAACTTGTCGGCGCGGTGGAACGCGGCGAGCTACGTATCCTCCGCGAACGCCGTCCGGAGGGAATCACCGCAGCGCGAGACCTTCTGATCGCGTTGCTTGACCAACGGCAGCGGCAGACCGAACTGCCGCCGTCGCGATTCGTGCTGGCTGGGTTTTCGCAAGGTTCGATGCTGGCCGTCGAAACGGCGTTGAATTGGTCCGGCCCGATCGGCGGGCTGGGGCTGTGGTCCAGTACGCTCGTCAGCGAAGAAGAATGGCGCGCGAAGGCAGCGCGACTGAAAGACGTTCCCGTCGTGCAAAGTCATGGACGCCAGGATCCGATTCTGCCATTCCAGGCCGCGTTGCTGCTGCGTGATCTGCTGATCGAAGCCGGTGCGAACGTCGACTTCCTCGAATTCAATGGCCCGCACACGATTCCGTATCCGGCGCTCGAACGCTTCGGCAATCTGCTGCAAAGATTGTTGATGGAGAGCGCAAAGTAATCAACTTCAGGCACAGTCGACTCGCGACCCGCAAAGAGGAACGCCGGCCGACTGCGTCACGAACGGTTAGACAGCTCGCAGTGGAAACACTTCCACGTCGACACCCGGACTGAAGATCACATGCTCGGGTGGACTCGCGACGTCGATGCCCGCCGCCGCCAGGAGTGATTGGTCGCAGCGCAGCAGTGACGCCGTCTTCAGCGGATACGGCCGATGATGCACTTGGCCGCGAGCGATTCGTCGATTGGCGAGTTCGGTGAACAGCAAGTATCGCTCAACCAGAAAGAACTCCAACGTGCCAGGAGCGACTGCACCGGTTTGCTCGGTGCCGAACAACCAATCGCCGATCTCGACCGCGACATCGGAGTGCGCCGGAACCGGCGGAGGCCACAGCCGCTGACTGCGATATTCGCGAATATTGTTGCGGCGCGTGATTTCCATCGCCGCTCGAAAGTAATTCAGCCGCCAGCGCCAACGAGCGATCCGTACGGCCAAAGATTGAGCCGCCTCCAGGCTGAAGAACCAAACACCCGGCTGACCGCGATGCACGACATACGTGCGAACGTTAGTCTCGTGGAATTCCGAGAGGCCCGGCATCGCCGGCGACCACCACGGCCGCACGCCCGACATGTGAAACGCAACCAAACCGACCCACGCCGTTCCGTCGAACTGATCGATCTCCAACGTGGGCGGAAGCAGCGGACGCAGCACGTTGACGGAAATTCGCCAGTGCATGAACAATAACTCTGACCAACGATGATATCCGGCCGGCCGGCCAGTCGGACGAACTCGAGGCTCGAGACGATCAATGACGACGAGCGACATGACCTGCTCCTGAGCAGAAAGCTCAAAACCAGAAATCCGAAATCCGAAACTCGAATTAACGCCGTGTTGGTTCACAGCATTCTTTCGAGTTTCGAATTTCGGATTTCGAGTTTCGTTCGTCGCCTCGCTTACAGTTGTCTCGGCACCCAGTTGATCTTCTGGATGCTTTCCACTTGGCTCGCGGACTTGTCGCCGGAAGGAGTTTCGTTGGGCGCACCCGAATTCGATTCCGCCGGTGGAGCTGGGGCCGGACTCAGGTGATGCGAGTCGATCGGGCTGTAGAACGCATCCTGTGTCGTGCCGGCAGCGCAGCTCGTACAACCTCCGTTTCCTCCGCCGTAGGGAGGAGTCTTCGGTGCATTCTGAACACTTGAGCCGCAGCTCGTGCATCCGCCCGGAGCCGACTGAGCGGCGACGTTGCCGCAGCAGCTCGAGCATCCACCCGACGGCACAGACATTGTGGCCACCTGAGGGGCAGTCCCGCAACAACTGCGACCGGCCGTCATCGGCATCTGACCAACCATTGCTTGCGGATTGCCCTGCCAATCGTCGCCGGGGTAAGCCAGCGAATTGCCACAGCCGTCACCGCATTGAGTTTCCTGGCAACAGCCTCCGCCACGGAGTTTGCTGAAAAGTTTGTGCAGGCAACACTTTTGACACGGATTGCAGCTCTGCTGACACGGATTGCAGCTAGGGCGAAACGTATTGCAGCTTTGTTGACACGTATTGCAGCCGACCACGCTGGCCGCCAACAACAGACCAACTGAAAGTCTAAAGACCGATTTCATGGCGTTCCTCAACGCAGGCAGGAGAACGAATCCGAGCAACTCCTGAAGGAATCCTCGAAGCCGTCATGGATGCTCCGCCGCTGAAACCACAACGGCAGTTAGCCTCAATCATCGGTCTTCCGCCTGCGTCAACTTTACCGATTGTCCGGAATATGATGCCGGTCCCGGGTCTTCGGTCAGTCAATGGTCAGTGGCCACGAGCAACGGAACACCGACAACGGACCAAGGGCAACCAGCCGAATGTCCGCTTGATTTTGGCGTGCTTCCGCCGGACACTGACGGTGCTTTCAGCGTGGTCGAGGGACCGGAGTTGGAACTCCCGTCCAGGCGCTCACGTCTGACGAGCCTTCGTGAATTGACTTTCGACTTGCCGGAGTTAGCCGTGATCGCTGCCACTCAAACCGCTCCCGAAGTCTTCGAGCAGACGTTTTTGCTCGTCCGCGCTCGGATTCTCGAAATTGCCGCCACACTCGACCGGCTCGACCGGGCCGAGGCCGCTGAATCGGTACGCTGCGACCCTCGTTTTGAGAAAATCCGGCAAGGTCTCGAAATCCTCTTGAGCGACGGCTTCCACCGTGCCGCTCAGATTCAGGAGATCTTCAGCGATCAATACGACCCGACCTGGATGAAGAAGTACCTGACGACCGGCGAGCGGCCTGCTCTTTCTCCGAGCGTCCCGCACTGATTTTCGATTTTTGATTTTCGATTGGAAGACAACGCATTTTTGATTAGCGTTTTTCGATGGAGGAGTGAGTCTTCTCCCCAAATCGAAAATCGAAAATCAAAAATCAAAAATGGACCCCGACATGTACTACATCGACCCGCACATCCACATGGTTTCCCGCGTGACCGACGACTACGAGCAGATTGCTCGGATGGGCTGTGTGGCGGTCAGTGAGCCGGCCTTCTGGGCCGGGTTTGATCGCGGCAGCGTGGACGGCTTCCGTGACTACTTCCGGCAGCTCACCGAATTCGAGCCGAAGCGCGCCGGTTGGTCCGGCATCCAGCATTACACGTGGCTCTGCATCAATGCCAAGGAAGCTGAAAACGTCGAACTCTCGCGCGAAGTCATCCAGATGATCCCGGAGTTCATCGACAAGCCGGGAGTGCTCGGCATCGGCGAGATCGGACTCAACAAGAATACGAAGAACGAGTCGATCATCTTCCAAGAGCACGTCGAGCTGGCGATGCAGCTTGACGAACTGATTCTGATTCACACACCGCACCTGCAAGACAAGCTGAAGGGGACTCGGATGATCATCGACATGCTGCTTTCGGACCGCCGCGTGCAGCCGGAGCGGGTGCTGATCGACCACGTTGAGGAGCACACCGTCGGCTTGGCGAAGGAAGAGGGTTTCTGGTGCGCGATGACGCTGTACCCGATCACGAAATGCACGCCGTCGCGAGCCGCCGACATCATCGAAGCTTACGGCGACGACCGCATCATGGTGAACTCCGCCGGAGACTGGGGCCCGTCCAACCCGATCGCCGTCCCCGACTTCATCCAGGAACTTCGCAAACGCGGCCACCCCGAATCGAAGATCAAGAAAATCGTCTACGACAACCCGCTCGAATTCTTCCGCCAATGCCGCAGGTTCCAATTCACCCCGCCCGACACGCTGGTGGGGGAAATGACGGCGGACAAAGGCTCGATGACAAAGTCGATTTAAGGAACACACTCAATGCCCAATTCGAGCATGTCATCCGGATCCTGAAAGCTCGTGCTTTGCAGGCCCAAGGACGGACACCCATGGCCGAGCCTCAAACGCCAGCGGCGTCGTGCGCGGGGGGCGAACGACGCCGTGGGGGAATTGTGGAACGGAATTCGAGAAGCCCGCGATTACGCGGCCGCTCGTCGACTCGCTTTTTGCGGAAACGGGATGATGGCCGGTTCGGCGCCGGACATGCGATCGACGCAGGCTTCCAGGAAGAGCTCGAAGACCTGCATGTCGAGCGCGGATGCGGTGTCGCTTTCGGGATGCCACTGCACGCCGACGCAGAACCAGTCGTCACTGACCGACTCGTACGATTCGACGACGCCGTCAGTGGCCATGGATGAGATCTTGAACAGCGGCGCGAGAATGTCCACGGCCATGTGGTGATCGCTGTTCACGCGGATTTCACCAGGACCGTACATCACGTCCATGCGCGTGCCGGGGACGATGTTCAAGATGTGTCGCAAGGTCCGCTCGACCGGGTCGCGGTGTTGCAGGGCCCGGGGAATGTCTTCGGGGATGTGCTGGAACAGCGTGCCCCCGCAGATGACGTTCAGCGTTTGCATGCCCGCTCCGATGGCCAAAATCGGTAGTCGCATCTCGACAGCCATTTTGCACAGCCGGCGGTCAAAATCTTCGCGCCGAGTCGGCATCGGTCGCGTGGCGGGATGCTTGTCGAGGCCCAAATGTCGCGGGTCGAGATCCATCGAGCAGCCACCAAGCACCACT
>CAYSHJ010000884.1:0-11292 GCA_964430385.1 uncultured Planctomycetaceae bacterium | reverse complement strand
AGTCGTTGCCGCCACCGCCGTCGATCTGATCGTTGCCGGCGCCGCCCAGGATCAGGTCGTCCCCAGAACCACCCAAGATCCGGTCGTTACCGTCCGCCGCGTTGATGGAGTCATTGTCAGCACCTCCGTTGAGGTCGTCGTGTCCGCTTTGGCCGAGCAGCGTGTCGTTGCCCCCTTCGCCCAGGAGAGTGTCGTTGTCGCTGTCCCCGTCCAGGAAGTCGTTGCCAGCACCGCCGACAAGGCGGTCCCGGTTCGAGCCACCACGCAACGTATCATCGCCGTTCCCGCCGTACAGTGTGTCGTTGTCCGTGTTGCCGTTGAGGAAGTCGTTGCCCTCGCCACCGGTCAGGCTGTCGGCGCCCAGGCCGCCACCCTGCAGAGTGTCGTTGCCATCGTCACCGTTCATGGTGTCGTTGCCATCGCCACCATCCAGCGCGTCGTCCTCGGTACCACCTTCGACGGTGTCGTTACCGGCGTCGCCGTACAGCGCGTCGTTGCCGGCACCGCCTTTCAGCATGTCGTTCCCACCTTGACCTCGCAAGACGTCGTTGCCGCCGTTGCCGCAAAGGGTGTCGCTGCCGGCGCCGCCGTACAGCACGTCGTTGCCAGCACCGCCGATGATCGAGTCGTTGCCGCCGGCACCGTTGAGGATGAGGTTCCCGCTGAATCCGCTGCCGTCCAACGTATCGATGCCAGCACCGCCGGTCAGTGAGACGCTCTCGATCGAAATCAGCGTGTCGGTCGGTCCTTGGTTGACGGCCCAAAAAGCCAACAAACTGTTGCCGGTCAGAACAACGTTACCGCTCGCTTCCACACTGACCGTATCGGTGCCGTTGCCACCGTCGAGCAAGTCAGCCATCGAACCGCCGGTCAACGTGTCGTGGCCGTCGCCGCCCATTAGCGAGACAAGGCTCAGCGTGAACGCCGCCGCATTGAGCGTGTTGTTCCCAGTTCCGCCGGTGAGGCAGGCTCGCTCCACGCCGATCAGCGAGTCGGTTCCCAAACCGATCAACTGCGTGTTGGTCAGCGTGAAGTTCACATTGCCGGTATCGACCACCGTATCCGTGCCGAGACCGCCATTCAGCACGTCGTTGCCGACGCCGCCCGTGAGTGAATCGTCACCGTCCAGCGCGACCAGTAGATCGTTGTCGAGTCCGCCGTCGAGCAGATCGGCGAACGCACTGCCGGTGAGCGTGTCGTTGCCGGCACCACCCAGCAGCGTCACTCCGCGACCTGCCGTCGAGACATTGAGGCTGTCTTGTCCCGCGCCGCCGTTGACGATCAACACACCGGCGTAGCCGCTGTCGATGCTCTGAATCGTGACCTGGTCGTTGCCGTCGTTCGAGTTGATTGTGATCGCTGAGGCGGCTCCGATCGAGAAGTCGGTGTCTTCGAAGGTGCTGCCGGAGAGCCGCATCAAGCCGTCGGCACCTCCGATGTCCAGCAGTCTGACGTCGGTGTCGTTCGTGCTGGGCAGATTGAAGATGACTTCGGTGGGCGTGCCGTCGATGGTGATTGGCTCCAAGCCCGTGTAGACAATGGTCGTCTTCACGACCCCGCTGTTCTTCAGTTCGAGATTGCCATCGCTGACGTTGGCGTAGTTCGCGGTGAAGGCATTGAATCCGTTGTTGAAGTTGGTGACGTGCAACACGTCGTTGCCGCCAGCTCCGCCGTTGAAGGTAAACGTGAGCGGCGGAAGGCCGTTGATGGAGTCGATCGTGACAGTGTCGTTCCCCACACCGCTATTGATGACCACGTTGGTCACGCCCGTGAGCGGAACGTCCTGATAGACCCCCGGAAATCCCGGTGCTGCCTCGTAACTGACTCGCAGCAAGTTTGGCGATCCGGTCACCAGACTGAGCGTGATGCCATCGTCCGTGTTTCCGAGTCCGGGGGTGGTGCTGATATCCGTGATCGTCACGGTTTGATTCGGGCTGGTGCCAGTCGTGACGACAGTCGTGCTGGCATGATGCCAACGCTCGAACGCGCCCGACGACATTTCGTTGCCGACGAAATCAAGGATGCCCGTGCCACTGGATTTGATCGTCAGCCGATAGGTACCTTCGACGCCCGTGACGCTGCTGAGATTGATCGCGTAGCTGCTGCCGCTGCCGCTCAACATGCCGGCGGTGAGCGGCACAATGATCGCCGTGCTGCCGGCAACCGGAGTTCGAGTCAGCTCGAAATCGCCGATATCCACACCGCTGACGGCTTCGCTGAACGTCACGGCCAGCGTTCCGACCGCGGACAAGCGCGGTGCATCCGAGACCTCTTCGATGACAACAGTCGGCGGGACCAGGTCGATCCTGTAGCTCTGACCCGCCGTGAAGTCCTCGGCGGACGTGTTGGTCAGACTGTCCTGGACTCCACTTCCCGAATCAGCATCGAAGTCGATCGAGAGTGTTCCGTCGCCGTAACCAGTGCCGACTGTGACTGTGTACGTCGTGCCGCCTCCGGAAACATTCGTGATCGTCGCACCGGTCAAGCCATTTTGATCCGCGACGAAATCATTCGTCCCGACGCCCGTCACCGATTCGCTGAATGTCACGAGGAATTGGACGCCGGTCGCATTCGACGGGTTGCGGGCTCCGCTGAATCGCGCAATCGAACTGACGGTCGGAAGCACCGTGTCGACCGTGAAGTTCTCACCGGTTGTGAAGTCGTCTATCGAGAGATTCCCGACGAGGTCTCGCACGCCACCGTCCCGGTCGGCATCGAAGTCGATCGCGAGAGTGCCTTCGCCGATGCCGGTGCTGACGACGACCGTGTAAGTCGTGCCGATGCCGGAAATGTTCGTGATCGTCGCGCCCGTCAAACCCGATTGATCCACGACAAAATCATTCATTCCGACGCCGGTCACTGACTCGCTAAACATCACGGTGAAACGGACTGCCGAGGCGTTCGTGGGATTGATGGCTGCACGCACAATCGAGCTGACGGTGGGCGGGACGGAATCGGCGAAAATGGCGACGTCGTTGCCATCGCCTCCCACATAGCTGATCAATGCATTCAGGCCGGTGGTCCCCAGGAAGTTAGTGATCAAGCCGCCTTCCGGCAAACCGGCGAATGTGCCGTTGATCGCATCCGTCCCATTATTGCTGATGATCACGAACGTGTCCGCGCTGCCCGGCAAGAAGCCGTTGAGCGTCGTGTGGCTCAGTGTCACATTCTCGCCGATCGTCACCGTGCCGTTGACCGTGAGCTGGTCGTACTGCGTGCCGACCGTCGTGCCGTTGACCTCGATCACAAACGTCGAGCCGGATTCAAACGTGTGGTTCCCGTTGACGATCAGTAGTCCCGGCGAGTGACCGGGAGTCACCGTGCCACCGTCTTCCACGACGATGTTCCCGAGCACGCTTCCCGTACCGCCGAGACTTCCGCCGCTGTGGACGACGATCGGGCCGGCATTCAACAAGGTGTCCACGTTCAACTGGCCGAACAGTTCGACCCCGCCGGTGCCACTGACATTGCCGGTGAGGCTGCTATTCGTGTCCGTCGTATCCAATGTCAGGACGCCGTTGCCGATCGAGATGTTGCCGCTGATCGTCAACGTGCCGCCGGTGCGGAAGGCGTGATTGTGGGAGATACCGCGAGCACTCAAGTTGATGTGGCCATCAATCGCGCTCAGATTGCCGTTGATGTTCAAGTCCGTGCCGGTCACCAGATCAATGAAGTTGCCGGGACCGCTGACGGTGATCGAACCGGGGAGATTCACGATTGCATGACCCGCGTGCAGCAGGATGCCGGTGTTCGCCGCGACGACGTCGTTGAGCCGGAGGTCGTCCAGAGCTGTCAGAGACACGGTGGTTGGATTGCTGCCCGATACCTTCGTGAAGCGCAGCGGAACCGTGACATCGCCGCCGCCAAACCGACCCAGCGAGTCATAGAAACCGTTGGACTGGACGACGATGTTCGACGCCCGCCATCGGCCAGTCGTGATGTCTTCCGCACTGACGATTGTGAACCGGCTGCCGGCCCCAGGAAGGTCCAGATCACCCGCCAGGACTTCACCCTGAGCGTTAAAGGTCAGGTACTTGCTGATCGTGCCGACGTTCGCCAGGCCGAGATTGATCGAGGTGCCGGATGCCGCCGGAGCCAGACGCGAAATGATCCCGCTGTCGGAGACAGGCAGCCGCCGCATCTCCAGATTCGAGACCGACGCCTGCGGCAGCACCGTGCTCTTGTCGGCCGCGTAGAGCGTGCCGTAAGCCGGGTTCGGAGTCGTCGAGTACAGTGAAATGGCTCCGTTGGTCGTGAGGTCCAGACCCGTGAACGGATACCAGCCGGTGCCGGGATCGGTCTGCTCGAAGTAATTGCCGCCGTCGCGCAGGTAACGCTTGCCGGTGGCCGGATCGCGGTAGTACGGCAGATTGGTCACGGGATCGGTCGCTGTTCCCGCATCGATCGTCGTGTACGGGACCAGATCGAAATCGACAAAGTTCGCAACCGCCTGGTTCGAGGTATTCACCACCATGGTGCTGTCGCCCAGTTCCGGCGTGCTGGCGTAGTAAGTCGCGCCGTTGATCATCGAGCGGCAGCGGTACCGCCCGTCGAAGGCCCCGCCTTCAACCAAGTTGCCACGGGCAATCACCGTCAGCGACTCGAGCGGATTGCCGTTCTTCCCGCGGATCGTCCCCGTGAACGTGACGTTGCCCCGGTTCGAGATGAGCGTGATGCTATTCCCCGATTCCAGCAGCCCGCCGGCAACGAACGACGAATTGGTCTCGATGACGATCGACTCCTGAGTGCTCAGATTCAGCGTCACGCCATCGAACTGAATGTCACCGCCGGCGCTGAAGCTGACCGCGTTCGGCGCGGTGAAGCCGCTGCTCAGCACCAGATCGTCATCCGCATGGATTGTCACGTTGTGCCCGGCCGACACGGTCGTCGTGAGCCCCGAGACTCGGAGCAGATGCAGCACACCCCCCGACGTCAGCTTGATATCGCCGGACGCACCCGGTGCCGTCACACGCTCGACATCGAGGTTGCCGGTCGTGCTGATCGTGATCGAGCCGTTGGTGTTCGTGGTGTCGTCGACAGTCAGGCCCGGAGCCTGATCGCCGATGCTGTCGTAATCAGCCAGCGTGACGTTGCCGCTGGTATTGCTCAGCGACGTCAGGCCGTTGATCGCGATCTCGATGCCGCTGATACCCGAGACGCTCGTCACAGACAGGTTGTCCGCGATCAGGTCCACGGCGGTGTCTTCTGGCAAGATCTCGCCGATCCAACCGCCGGAGATCAGCGTCACATCCCCTTCGCTGCGGATCGGCTGTTGCAGATCGAGTTGCCGATTTGCTTCCGTCGCCGCTTTCGTGGCGTCTCCCGCGAAGAGGTTTGTTGTGAGCCAATCGACCAGAGCCGTTCGCACGGCGGTGCGATTGAGGCTCGCAAAGGTCGCATCGGTCAGATCAGCCGCATCGTTCGGCAGGAACCCTGCCGCTCGCAGCGCACCGCTCAGGAAGCCCAACCGAATCTGTCGCGCTTCCGCATCTGATCCGGCAAAGGCCCCGGCGTTCAACAAGCCGATTCTGATATTGCCGCCGGCGGACAGCATAATGTCGTGAGCATCGGAGTTCGTCAGGCTGGCCGCTCGCGTGACCGACAGGTTGCCTCCGGTTGTGACTGTCAGGCCGCCATCGGTCACGGTCACATTCAAGTTCAGCGGTTGCGTGGTCGTGTTATTCACAGTGACATCGCCAGAGCCGCCGGTTCTCAATGTCAGTCCCGTCACTGCCGTGTTGAGCACGCCGCCCGCATTCGCTGCATCCAATGAAAAATGTCCGCCGCCGATTGTGGTGTTCGCGGCTTGAGCGAATTGGCCGGTGACCAAGAATGTCCGATCGCCGCTGCCCGTCACCGAGCCGACGGTCGCATTGCCGAAGACCGTGACGTCGATCGCACCGTTGGCATTCGTCAGCGTCGTCACAAAGTTCACGTTGCCAACGTTGACCAGCGTCACATCGCCGGTGCCGGAGTTCTGCACGTCGTATTCGCTGACAGCCGTGTTGGCCGAGATGCCGTTCGCCGCGCGAGCTTTGAACGTCTTGCCCGTCACAGCGCTGCCCGTTTGCGAGACGGCACCGCTCGGCGCACTGAGGCTGATGAAGCTGGTCGCGGGAGACGCATTGAGCGACGAGCTGGTCAGTGTGACATTGCCGCCGAGATTACCGGCGCTCAACAGAATCTGGCTGCCGAGCGTGGTCAGTTCGGTGTTGATGTCACCGGTGATCGAGCCGATCCCGTTTGTACCGGCCTGGCCTTGAATCGTCCCCGCAGCGGTCACGGACGCGGCGAAACTGATGTCTTGACCGGCCGAGAGGCTAACTTCGCTGAGCGATTCGGCGACGCCATCGTCATCCACGGCAACTTGACTGGCGGCACCGAGCGTCGCATCGCGACCGGCAGTGACGGTGATCCGCCCGTCGCTGAGCAACTTCGCCACGGCGGGCAATGTCCCGGCGGCGGCTCCGTCAGCGGCGAGGCCATTCACCAGCACATCCCGCCCGGCGACGATGTCCAACGTCTGGTCGATGCCGGTCGATTGGACGATCGCCCGAATCGCCACGTCGCGTCCGGCCGAAATCGTGATTGCGTTCGGAGCCACAATCGACGGAGCATCGAACGCTCCCTGCAACGCGGGAGTCCCGTCTTCCAGCGTCCGTGAAGTTGTCAGGATCGTTTGTGACTCGGTGATGTTCTCGGTCTGCCACTGCGTGACCGACTTCTCGGTCACGACTTTGACGGTGGAGGTGCCAGTCTCAAACTTCGGCCGCAGGTCGTAGACGTCGGTCGGATTCGTCACAAGCTGATACGAGAGCTGCAACCGATTCTCGGCAAGGTCGCGGTCGTGGCTCGTCCAATTCGCGGTGTAGTCGGCGAACGACTCGGACAACGTGGTCCCGGTCCAATACGAGTTGGTTTGGCGGACATAATCTTAACTGGGTGGACGCGATGATGTCGTTCCACTCGCCGTTGCCCCCGTACATTTGGATTCCGGGCACGCCAGCATCTTGATTGGGTTCACCAGGCGTCCAATTCGTGTAGTTCAATTCCGACGGATTTGCGAGAAAGAAGAGGCCGCTCCCCGGACCGTTAGTATGAGTGGTCCATGCGAATTGGCTGAACTTCAACGCTCCGATCCAAATCCGGCCGGCTGCGGGGAACGAATCGCGAATCGCGGAGTTCTGAGTGCTGTTCCTGATGTGAACGAGGTGTTGATAGGCCAACGAGCTATCGTGCTGGGTCAAGCCAGCGACGGCGGACCACGGCAGATAACTGGCATCCAGCGCGGAGACGAAATCCGTCGGGCTCGTGATGTATTCGTAGGCTGTCGGGTGAAACGTGCCTAACTGCGACGCCCCGACCGTCGTACTGGCGTGGCCTTCGACATACGTCAAGTTGGAAATTGAGGCCGTCGTGGCGAAGAAGCCGTTCTTGACGTTTGTGTTTATGCCGAGGAGATCGTTTCCGACGTCTCGACCGCCGGACCAGTACCACTCGGGAAGCTGGGACTCACTCACATTCCGGCCATCGGTGACCGAGTATTCGCGCTGACCATTGCCCAGATAATCGACGGCCCAGCGAGCGGGGCTGTTGTCGTCATCAACGGTGGTTGTGGCCCAGTTGCTGTTGCCGCCATTCGTGTTGATTCCGTAGGGGTCGTATTGACTGCTCGTCACATATTGGGACGTGTGGGCCGATTTGTCTTGCTCGTAGGCCACGGCTGCGTGGTCACGGTAGTTGCCAACATCTTCCGTGAAGACTGTCGGCGTTCCTTGCGAGACGACTCGCAGGATGTCCGACTCGGCACCGGCGGGCAGTTCGATGTACTTGTCGCGCCAGCCATCGACGGGCAATTGGGTGGTGGTCCGGCTGCCGTATTGCTTGTACTCGATCGTTGGGCCGTTGATGAACTGGCCGCTCGCGTTGACATAGCTCGTATCGAGAACGGCCAGCGAGTAGTTGTTCTCCCAACTCGGATGCCAAGCGATGTCGGTCGGGATGCCGTTGATTGTGTTGTGCGTCACCAGGTTGGCGAAGCTGGCGGTGTAGAGAGGCCGGAAACCAAGCTGCACCAGAACCGCCGATCGTTGATTGTCGGTCAATGCTCCGAACTCGGTTCCGGCGGCCGGTCCGCCTTGCGAGATCGCTTCGACATTGCCCGTCAGCGGGTTGTAATGACGATTCCAGTCGATGCTGCCGTTCGAGTAGTCGATCCCTTCGATGAAAGTTTTGCGGAAGGTCGCCCCGTTCCAATACCCAAGCTGCGTCAGCGTGACGTCGGCGGTGTTGAAGTAGCTGCCGACGCGGACGCTTTCCGTGCCAACTTGCTCGGTCGTCGTCGTGGTCACGAAGGTGACTTCCGGGACCAGGATCGTGCCGGTGGCGATCTGTCGCGTGCCGGTGATGATGGTGATGGTCTGCGGCGTCGTGACGATGATCGGCCGACGCACGGGAACGGGATCGCTGCCGACGCTCATGGCACCGACGACGTTAACGTCGTGACCGGCTCGAATGTGCGATGTGCCACCGCTGGTCAGAGTGCCGCCATTGATTGTGATGTCTCCGCCGTTCAAGCTCGCCAGCGTGATGTTGCCAAGCAGTTGCCCGCTGGTCCAGTTCGCGCCGACTCCGGCATTCACTTCCAGCGAGTTCGCCGCATCGACCTGACCGAAGAAAGTCGCCGAACTCACGGCGTTGATGAGGACTCGGCCGGTGCTGCTCGTCCCGATGATCTGGCCGTCGAGGATCAACGTGCCGCCCGCCAGATGGACCAGCGCGTCGGCTTGAATGAGCGCTGGCTGCTGCGTAGCCGGGTCAGTCCCTGACCCGGAATCCGCGTCACGGAGTGACGCGGCTACGATGAAGTTGCCGGTCGCTCGCAGGTCGACCACGCCGCCGGCGTTGCGCGTTTGAATCACGGCATCCGGAGAAATCGTGATGTTCGTCGCTCGGAACTGGATGCTGTCGGCGGCGTTCATGGTCGTCATCAGCATCACGTCGCCACCTTGCAGCACGTTGATGGCCCGTGCGTCCGGCACAAAGTTATGCACTTCGCCGATGACGCCGCTGAGGACCATTTTCTCACCCGCTCCCAACGAAATCGTGCCGCCGACAGCGGTCGTCAGCGTGCCGCCGCTGATCCGAATCGGGTTGCCGTCTCCGTCGAGGATTTCGTGGCCGTCGGCGTCGTGAGCGAACACCATCGGCTCCACGATCAGGCCAACATCGGTCTCGTCGCTGCCGCCGACCACCGTGAGTTCGTCGTCGGCTTTGACAAAGCCGTTCACGAGAATCATTTCGCCCGCTGTCAGCGTGATGTCGCCGCCTTCGGGGAGCGCGGTGATCGTGCCATAAATCTGGATGTCTTGATCGGTGGTCAGCGAGATCGTGTGGCTGACACTGGGCGGCTCGTTGGTCGAGACGACGGTGCGGAGCGAACTCGTTCCGTTCATCGTGAAGCTGACATCCGCCGTGCCGCCGCTGACGTTGATCGCGATATCTCCGGTCGCCGCCAGCGTGCCGCCGACCGCTTGCGACATCCCACCGATGATCCCCATGCCACCAAGCGACATGGTTTCGCGGCCGTTGATGACGATGTCCGCACTGGCTCCGCCGAAGATCGTGTCCGAGCCGCTGACGGTCGCTCCCGCCAGCAGCGAGCCAGCGATCGCCAGACCACCCGCTCGCAGGTCGATCACCGAGTTATCGCCACTTGTCGCAATGACCGAACCGGAACCGATCTCGATCAGTCCCGTCGCGTTGAACTCAATGCGACCGACCGCTGTCACGAGCGCACCAAGCTGAACCGGATCGCCGTTCTCGTCGGTCGACGCTTTGCCGAAGCGGATGTCGCCGCCGCTGACGCGCACCTTCTGAGTCGGATTGGCAATGTCGATCGTCGTGTTGAAGACCTCGACCAAGTTGTTCGCGTCGATCAGCAACGAGCCGGTCAGTTGCAGATCGCCGTTGATGATCGCGTTGTCGCTGGCGTCGATCGTGATTTCGTAGTCGTTCGGATCGGCGGTCGTGCTCGTGCTGCGGACGACACCTTGCACATCGACGGTCTTGCCTTTGAGGAAAATCAACGCATCGGATTCGATCCAGCCGGAAGTCTTCGGGATCGTCAGGTTGCCATGAACCGCGTTGAGTTCCAATTTCTGAAGCTGATTACTGCCGGTGCCGACAACGCCGTCGAAGACCACATCGTTGTCGCCGGTGATCACGATCTGGCCGTTGCCGCCGCCGCCGGTTGAGTTCATCGCACTCGTGCCGTCGATCTGCACGCTCGTCGTGAGCGGCAGGGCGCTAGCCCCCGGTGGCGTTGCGAACGGACCGGCGGCTAGCGCCGTGCCGCTCACAAATCCCGCACTCAGCAGGATGTCGTCGTTGGCCGTCAGTTTCCCACGAATGCGTAGCGTCTGCTCGGCATCGAGGATGATGTCCGAACCGGCACCGTTGGCGATGATCGAACCGCGGAGGTCGCCGAATTGACCGGCGTGGAACGCGATTGAACCGTTGACCGTTTCGAGCACTCCGGTCGGGCCGAGGTCGATATCGACGCCGTCGGGCGACGTGCCGCTGTAGAGGTTGATGGCCGAGTACGCTCGGATTTTGCCGCCGATCGACAGCTTGCCATTCGGGCCGAGCGGCGCACCGATGCTGACCGTTGAGCCGGGTTGAGCCGCGTCGATCGCGTACAGCCGGGAGGAAGTTCGCGGGCCGCTGGTCGTGTTGAAGCCGAGCGCCGTGAACAGCTCGGAAGCGTCGCTGATCTCCGACAACAACGCGACGGGATTCAGCACGATCGAATACGGACTGGTCAGGACCAGTTTGCCGTTGCGGAGTTTCACTTTCACATCGGGATCGGTCGGCCCGGTGCTGGGATCATCGGCCAGTTCGGTGAATGCCGTTCCGACGATTCGATCCGGGTTATCCGATTCGGTGATTGTGAACGTTCCGGCCGCGAGCGCGGCTTGCAGATCGGCAACAACGTCCGCGATCCCCGTGTTGTCCGCCGTGTCGGCCACTGTGAGCGTGACGGTGCCGGAGTAGCTGAAGTCCACGCGATCGACGCTGATCGCGAACATGACATCGCTGCTCAGTTTGCCGTCGTTCGTGTGGATGAAGCCCTGAGCTTCAATCTCGTTGATGTGGCCCGGCGGCATGATGACAACTTCGCCCGGCGCGTTGAGATTGATCTGGCTGTTGGGTCGCAGCGTGATCAACCGCCCGCTGCCTTGGACGCTCAGGCCCGGCCCGCTGCTGACGGTGCCGCTGCCGCTGCCGCCG
>CAYSHJ010000883.1:0-4565 GCA_964430385.1 uncultured Planctomycetaceae bacterium | reverse complement strand
CGTCCCCTCTTTGTGCTCGCGAAGTTTGCGAATCCAGAAATCGACGAGCGCCCCGGCATCATGGCCGAAGATCGGCGAGAACTGAGCGTCGCGGTAATACGGGAAGTGGCCGCTGGTCTCGTACATTTCGACGCGACCGATGTGCGGCGAATAGACCGGCGTGTAGCCACGTTTGAGGAGTTCCTTCTTGATGAATTCTTCTAGGGTCGCGCGCACTGTCGAACCTTTCGGCAACCACAGGCACAGCCCCGGTCCGACGTCCTGCGAGATACTGAACAAACCGAGCTGCTTGCCGAGCACGCGATGGTCGCGCTTCTTCGCTTCATCCACTTGCTTGATGTATTCGTCCAAATCCTTCTGGCTGAACCACGCGGTGCCGTACAGCCGTTGAAGCTGCTTGTTGTTGGCGTCCCCCTTCCAGTACGAGCCGGCGATCGAAATCAGTTTGATCGCCGTGATCCGTCCGGCATCCGGCACGTGCGGCCCGCGGCAGAGATCGACGAACTCGCCTTGCCGATAAAAGCTGAGCGAGTCGTGATCGGCGAGTCCCGTCTGAATATGCTCGACCTTCAGCTTCTGGTTGAGGTCGCCGCAGAACTTGATCGCCTCGTCGCGCGTCGCCTGAAACCGTTCGAACGGCTCGGCATCGGCGATGATCTTCCTCATTTCCTCTTCGATGCGAGGAAAGTCGTCCTCGCTGATCTTCGTATCGAGATCGAAGTCGTAATAGAAGCCATGTCCGGTCGTCGGCCCAAACGCGAGGCCGACTCCCGGATACAACCGCATGACCGCTCGCGCCATGACATGCGCCGCCGAATGCCGCATCACGGCCAGGGCTTTTGGGTCTTTGGTGGTGATGAGTTTGAGCGTTGCCATCCCCGTGGTCGAGTCGCTCCGCGACTCGGATTTCGCGTCACGGAGTGCCGCGACGACGTCACTCAACAGCCGCGTCGCATCGACGACTGTCCCATTCACCTCCGCCGCGAGCGTCGCCGCGGCCAGCCGCTCGCCAATCGTCTTGGCGACATCAATCGCGGTGAAAGTTTCCGGATACTCCTTCACACTGCCGTCAGGAAGCTGGAGTTGAAGCATGGCTGTCCGGAGAATGATTTGAAATTCGAAATTTCAGATTTGAAATCTGAACTGCCTCAGCCGCCGGTACGAAAGGCGAACCGCCTCGGCAAGTCGGCAGAGTTGTAGCTTGTCGTCGTTCGCGAGGCGACTCCGAGATTTTCGAACGAATGCCTGCGGCAAAAATTTTGAAATGGCAAAATCATCCGGCCAGATGGCGATTCTCGTCGTCTATGATCTTGCTCTGCCATGATTTTGCTGACTCGCCAGGGAACACCACGATGGAACGTCTGCTAGTTCGCTGCTTCGCGGTGTCTTGGCTCGTCTCGATGTCGATAGCGCATGAGAGTGCTGGTGCGGCTGATGAACTTCGCGACTGGCCTCAATGGCGCGGGCCGATGGGGACGGGAGTGGCTCCGCATGCTGATCCGCCGATCAAATGGAGCGAAGAAGACAACGTCCGTTGGAAGGTGGCCTTGCCGGGCAAAGGGCATTCGACGCCGATTGTTTGCGGAGATCGGATCTTCCTCACGACGGCCGTGCCGTATGGCGAGAAGGTGCCGCCCAAATACAGCACGGCTCCAGGGACGCACGACGGCGTGCCGGTGACGCAACGGCATGAGTTCGTCGTGCTTGCCGTGAGCCGGCGCGACGGCAAGATCCTCTGGCAGAAGACGGTCCATAAAAAACTGCCGCATGAAGGTGGGCATTATACGGGCAGCCTCGCGTCGAATTCGCCGGTCACGGACGGCGAGCATGTCTTCGCCTTTTTTGGTTCACATGGGCTGTATTGCCTCGACCTGAACGGCGAAGTGACGTGGCAGAAACAATTCGGCGAGATGCAGACTAAGCACGGACACGGCGAGAGCACTTCGCCGGCGCTCTACGGCGACACACTGGTCGTCAATTGGGATCACGACGGGCCATGCTTCGTCGCGGCCTTCGACAAACGCAACGGCCGACAACTCTGGAAAGTGAACCGCGACGAGGAAACGTCGTGGTCGTCGCCGATCGTGATCGAGCACAACGACAAGCCGCTGCTCATCGTCACCGGGACGAATCGCGTGCGCGGCTACGACTTGGCGACCGGCCAAGTGATCTGGGAATGCGGCGGCCTCTCGTCGAATATCGTCGCCACGCCAGTCGCCGCCGAAGGGATGCTGTTCGCCGGCAGCAGCTATGAGAAGCGCGCCTTGCTGGCCATCCGCCTCGACCGCGCCACAGGCGACATCACCGGCACCGACCGAGTCGCTTGGAGCCGCTCGCGCGGCACGCCGTACGTGCCGTCGCCGCTCTTATACGGTGACTCGCTCTACTTCCTGACGCACTACCAAGGCATCCTTTCGCGCGTGAACGCTCAGACCGGCGACGACCGCCCCGGCCCGATCCGCTTGGGTGGCATCGGTAACATCTACGCCTCGCCCGTCGGTGCCGGCCGCCGCGTGTACGTCACCGACCTCGACGGCAACACGATCGTCCTCAGCCACGAAGACAAACCCCGCGTCCTGGCCCTCAACCACTTGAACGACGTCTTCGCCGCCTCCGCCGCCATTGTCGGCCGCGAGCTCTTTCTCCGTGGCGAGAGGTTCCTGTACTGCATCGCCGACGGTGCGAAGGCAGATCGTCAGTGATACCGTCGCGACGGCCTTTCTTGGCCGTCGCAGGTTCACGAACGACGGCCAATTTTTGGAAACAGCGATCGCACGGGAATCGGTCCAATCGTCTTGTTGCCGATTCGCAGCGTCACTTTGTGGTCGAGAGACGCGATCCGGCTCAGTTCGTAGTCGGCTTTCCGTCCGCTGCCGCTGGGACGCTGATAGATTTCCAACTGCTGCTCGGCGAGGTTGAGGATCCAGTACTCCGGGATGCGGCCGTGAGCGTAGATTTGTTTCTTGAGGCCGCGGTCGCGTCTTAAACTCGAGTCGGCGACTTCGACAATCAATGCCACTGCATCGGCGGGTGGATGATCGTCGAGGTAGTCTTCTGTTTTCCCACGAATGACGGCGATATCGGGTTCCGGAACGTTGCCAGCTCGGCCCGGAAAGTCGGGGGCGTGGATGGGCTCCTGCGCATCCACATACCATCCCTTTGGCAGCAGGGATTCCAACGCTCGGCGAGTCAATCCGGTCGCGACGCGATGCGGAGGTTTCTTGGGCATCTTTTGGACCACCAATCCGTCGAGGAGTTCGACCGGCTCACCCTCTTGCAAAATTCCAGCGTCGATCATGCGTTCGTATTCTTTGGCCGTGAAGCGGCGCTCCGCCGTCCGTGCGAGCGGTGCCGCGCGTGTCTTCGTGAACAGAACAGGTTGTCCGCGTTCGCCGCCGTTCTTATTCGAACGTTCGACCGGCCGAGGCTTCATCGTTCGCAGTCGTGTTGCCATGATGTTCCCGCTGATTACGTTACGAGCACTCGGAAGATGCCGAAAAAGTCTCCCGCCAGGATGCTCCAAAGATACCCGAATCAACTGGGCCATTCCTAGCTGATGCTTCAGGAGTTGAGCATGCGGCACATCCTGTTGTCTGGATTGTGGCTGTGCCTGAGTGTGTCGATCGTTGCGGCCGCCGAGCCGCCCGCCCCATTGCCGAACACGTCGCCGCTGACGTGGGACGACGATCTCGCCGACCGGATGATGGACGGCCTGCATCGCTTCGTCGAACGGAAGATCGAGCACGCCGTCGCGAATCGGCAGCAGTTCTGGAAGCGAGATACGTCGTCGCCAGAAGCGTATGAGAAGTCGATCGCGCCCAATCGCGAACGGCTGAAAACAATCATCGGGTTGGTCGATCAGCGGGTCGCACCGCGCATGGAATTTCGCATTTCATCAAATGCTGGGCGTCAATTTTTATCTGGGCGGCCTGAAGGTCGAGGCAATTCACGAACCGTACGGTTTTGCCGCTCGTCAGCATCGTCAAGTCCTCGAACTGGAACGGTTCATTCAACGATTGGTCCGTGAATCAGACCTCACACGCGACAAATTCTTCCCGGTGACGGCACTCGCTCAAAAGGCGAAGGCCGAAGCGGCGAAAGACCCGATGAATAGGGTCACAACTAGCGTGAAGTTCTCCGAATCGACCGCCAAGTTCCGCGAGTACTTCCGCGACGAGGTGCTCGGCAAGTTTGATGATCCGTTGTTGCCGTTCAGTGCGCGGTCGCGGAAGATTTACGACAAAGAGAAATGGGTCGGATACGACGTTGTGCTGGATGTCTTTCCGGATGTCTTCGCCTGGGGCGTGTTGCTGTTGCCGAAGGATTTGAAGCCGGGTGAGAAGCGGCCGGTTGTCGTCTGTCAGCACGGCCGCAATGGCGTGCCGAAGGTCGTCATCGAGAAAGACGAGAAGGCGTATCACGACTACGCGGCGAAGCTGGCCGAGCGGGGCTTCATCGTGTTTGCTCCGCACAATCCGTATCGCGGCGAGGACAAGTATCGGTTCCTCAGCCGCAAAGCGAACTGCGTGAAGGCATCGTTGTTCTCGTTCATCCTCGCGCAGCAC
>CAYSHJ010000882.1:0-4959 GCA_964430385.1 uncultured Planctomycetaceae bacterium | reverse complement strand
CACGGTTCGGCGCCGGACATCGCGGGCAAGGATCTCGCCAATCCGCTCGCCGCGATCCTGTCGGTCGCGATGATGTTCGAGCACTTTGGTCTTGAAAAAGCGGCAATCACGATTCATCAATCCGTGCGCGAGGTGTTGGCTTCGACCGGACCAAAGACGCCCGACCTGGGTGGCACCGGAACGACGGACCAAGTTGGGAAAGCCGTTGCGTCACGGCTTTGAAAAATTTTCGTCTGAGAATTGTTCCACTGAGAGTTTTTCAAAGTCAGCAGCAGTTCCAACAAAATAGGTGATCACGTACGGATCATCGTTAAGTCGAGACATCCCTCCGCCACGAAAGGCAATTTTGTCGCCAGTCCAAGGCTCATCGGCTTCGAATTCTTGCAACAACGGCGACCCGTCGGCGTAGTTTGCGGCTTGAACATGGTACACCTGAAGCGGTTTGAACGAAGTAACGTGAAGAATCCCGTTGTCCAGAATCGGGTAAGTAAACCGCCCATTTGCGAGACGGATCCGTTCCCCGTTTTCGGGATCAAGAACCAAACGAATTTCACCACGAAAGCCGTCGGGAACTACGAAATGCACTGGCAAACTTTCCCAGAACGTAGCCCAGCTCAAGGCTAGGATGAGGAACAATGCAACTGCAAACAACCATCGACGCATGATCGTCGCCTCACGCTCGGACCCCAAACCTACCGTCGTTCGACCGCAGCAGATATTGACAATTAACATGGCCAAGAACATGTACCACGCAACAGTTGAACACATACAAGTCGCATCGCGGCCTAAAAGATTGTTGAATGGTCACCCAGGGTGTATCGTGCCATCCGTGACTTTCCACAGAATGCCTTGAATGAGTCGCCCATGAGCACCGTTTGCTTGGACACCGAGATTCTCACGATCCCCGCCTGGATTCGGGATCTCAAATCGTTTCGGCGGTGGGCCGTTTCTGAGGATGCTCCAGAAAAGTGCCCTCTCTTTTATCTCGCCGGCGAAGTCTGGATCGACATGAGCAAAGAGCAGATTTTCTCGCATATCTGGCTCAAGCAAAAGTTCTATCAGGTTCTGGGTGTCTTGTCGGAGCGAAAAAACTGGGGAAGTTCTTCCCCGATGGCCTGTTGCTCACCAATGAAGAGGCCGACCTTTCAGGAAATCCGGATGGTACGTTTGTGTCCAATGCGAGCTTTCGCGCAGAGCGTGTGCGACTTATCGAAGGCGCAAAGTCCGACCATGTGGAAATGGAAGGCTCGCCCGACATGGTCTTGGAAGTTGTCAGCGATGGCTCCGAGTCGAAAGACACAGAGATTCTGCGCGAGCTGTACTGGAAAGCCGGTATCCGTGAGTACTGGCTGGTGGACGCGCGCGGCGATCGGCTGGCGTTCGACATCTTCCGCCGCACCAGTCGCGGCTACTCGGCAACTCCGAAGACCGGTGGCTGGATGAAATCGACGGTCTTCGGCCAATCGTTCCGGCTGTCTCGCCGCACTGACGAGCTCGGACATCCGGAGTTCACTCTGCGCGTCAGATAGCTCGCCGCCGGCCAAAGTGCTTCGTCTTCTATTGGGAATCGGCGTTCTTCCAAGCGGGGTCATGACCTACTGCGATTTTCGCGAACAAAGAAACCAGCCGATCACAAACAGCCCGATCGCGGCCCACGCATACTCCGCCTCCGTGAACGATTTCCAACTCCAGATGACGTATAAGTGCCAAGAATCCCAATAGTGGTACATGGCCGTCTCCTCGATTGGTTGACGTGGCATTCTCGATTGGTTGACGTGGCATTACTGAGAGCGGCGTTGGCCTGCGGCTCATCGAATGACGTGCCGCAATTCAAGTAACGGGCGCCCGAGCAAAAAGACAACCGACAGTGCCTTCGAATCTCGTCCATCTCGCGTCGCGCCTCGTCTCATGGCCGGATCATGCGAGAAACGCCGATTTTGCGGTGAGACGATTGAGCAACATGATGCTTCGGTCACTCGCGTGACGTTGCCGGTTGGGGACACCGAGTGATCTGGCTGATTTGCTTTCGGACATCGGGCTTCGTCATGCTTTCGTACTTCGGATTGGGAACTTCCGCATTGAGTGACTGCCATGCTCGCCCGCATCTATCTCGACAACAACGCGACAACTCGGCCGTGGCCGGAGGTGATCGAAACGGTCGCGTTTCACCTGCAGCACAGCTACGCGAACCCTGGCAGTCGGCATGCTGAGGGGCGAGCGGCACGCAAGGTGTTGGAGTCGGCTCGCGAGTCCATCGCCACGATCCTGGGAGCACATCCGGACGAAGTCATCTTCACCAGCGGTGGTACCGAGGCGTCGAACATGGCGTTGTTCGGAGCGGCCAATGCGATGTCGCCGGGAACGATCGCCCTCACCGCCGGCGAACATCCGGCGACGCTGGAGACTTGCCGGTCACTGAAGTCTCGCGGCTGGGAGATCGACATTCTGCCGGTTGATCGCGAAGGACGGTTGCTCCTGATCCAAAGCGGCGATGCATCGCCGCACTCCAAAGAAGTCAAGATTTGCACCGTCATCCTCGCTCACAACGAGACCGGTGTGATTCAAGACGTCCGGCCGCTCGCGAATCTCTGTCGGCAGAACAACGCTTTCTTGCACATCGACGCGGTGCAGGCTGTCGGCAAGATCGACGTCCACTTTCATGAACTCGGTGCAACGACGTTAGCGTTTGGCGCACACAAGTTTCACGGGCCGCGCGGCATCGGCGGGTTACTGCTGCGGAAGGGAGTGACGCTCGCGCCGACGCAATTTGGCGGGCATCAGGAGGCGGGACGACGGCCTGGCACCGAGATGGTCGCTCTGGCGGCCGGCATGGCCAAGGCGCTCGAACTGTGGCATTCCGAGCGTGATGAACGGACGGCTCGGCTCCGAGGACTGCGCGATCGGTTGGAATGGGGTTTGTTGGATAAATGCCCCGGCGCGGTGATTAACGGTTCGCGCGAGCATCGTTTGCCGAACACGTTGAACATCGCTTTTCCGGGCTTAGATGGCGAAGCGATTCTTGTCGCGCTCGACCTCGATGGGATCGCTTGCTCACTGGGAAGCACGTGTGCGAGCGGCGCGGCAGAGCCGGCTCCGTCGCTGGTCGCGATGGGTTGTCCGCCGGAGATTTACAAAGCGGCGGTGAGGTTCACAGTCGGCTTGGTCAACACGCTGGGCGAGATCGACGAGGCCGTCGAGCGGATTGGGCGAGTGATTCGCCGGCTAACATGACGCGGGCTTCGCCGGCAACCTCGCTCCCTCTCCCCCGCAGCGGGGGAGAGGGAACCAAAGGAACAACACGTGACAAAAACACCAGCCGACCGTGATGTGCTGTTGCCGATTGCCGAACAACGACTCGCACGCGTGGCTTTGAGCCGATTCGCTCGACCGGTTCGGCTGGGTAAAGGTCGGTTGCTGTATCTCGTCGGACCCGCCGGCTGCGGAAAGTCGGCGTTGATTCGCGAGTTTCTCCGTGCGCAATTCAACGACGTCACGACTGGACAACTCGCCCTCGTGACCGCCAGCGATTTCGCGGCTCAACTCGCCGAGGCTTCGGCTCGAAACACGATCCCCGAGTTTCAAGACCGATTCCGTTCGGCGTCGATGTTCGTGTGCGAGGACATTCACTCCTTGCAGGCACGTCCACAAAGCCAGCAGCAATTGTTCGCGACGATCGACGAATTGCTCGCTCACGGGCATGACGTGATCGTCAGCAGCGTGAAGTTGCCAGGGCAACTCGACGGTTTTTCGTCGTCGAAGCTCGTGAGCCGTTTCCGTGGCGGCACGATCGTCGTGTTGGAACAGCCGGGCGAAGACAGCCGGGCTGAGTTGCTACGGTACTTCGCCCAGCAACGAAAGCTGACGCTCATGCGAGACGCGCTCGCGTTGCTGGCGGAGTCGCTGCCTGTTTCGCCACGCGAGCTGTTGGGAGTCATCAGGCAACTTCCCGAATGCCGTCGACCACTCGACCGGAGTGTCGTCGAGGAACTACTTCGCCGCGATGTCCCCTCGACGAGTGTGACGCCTCAAGCGGTCGTGCGGACCGTCGCCGCCGAGTTTGGCGTCACTTGGTCTGCGTTGAAGTCTCGTCGCCGCGCTCAATCTCTTGTCTTACCCCGACAGTGTGCGATGTGGCTTTGCCGCAAGTTGAGCGGCACGTCCTTCGCCAGGCTGGGTCAATTCTTTGAACGTCGACATTCTTCTGTGTTACATGCCTGTCGGCGACTCGACGAACGGCGGCAACAAGACCCGACGCTGCGGCAGCGGCTTGATCGCATGCAAGCGACACTCAGGCCGACTCTGAGAACGTCGTGAACACGCGGCTTGTGTCGGCAAGTTGTTGATAACCTGTGGAGCCTGTGAACTCCTTCCCACTGGATATTCATTCCTCTCGGTCTTGCTCGTGAAAACTCCCGATTTCTCTGCTGATTTCGACGTCATTCCACTCGTTGTCCACTGGTTATCGACCTCTGTTTCCGGTCGTTGTGAGACGCTAAGTTTTTCGCTATTCTTCGCTTCCTCATTCATGTTCAAATTGATGCACAATTTCCGACGTCACTGATACGACGACGACTGAATTCTAAAATTTCTTCTCAGAAACACAGAACAACTCATCGCGACACAAAACTTCTTCCATCGAGACTTGCCATGAAGCTTCATTCTCAACGACTGTCTCTGGCCAACGCGTTTCAGATCGTCAGCGGAGTCGTCCCGTCCCGAACTCCCAAGGACATTCTGCGAAACGTCAAGCTGCAAGTCAGCGGTGGCAAGGCGATGCTAGTCGGCACCGATCAGGAAGTGGGTATTCGCTACGAAATTCCCGGAGTGGAAACCGACTCGGCTGGCGAGGTGCTGCTGCCCAAGGATCGCGTGATCGCCATTTTGCGAGAAGTTCAGGCCGAAGGTATCGATCTGGAAGTCGCCGAAAAGGCGGTCTGGATTCGCGCGGGGCAAAGTGAG